>JAYTAC010000359.1:0-22142 GCA_043737755.1 Spirosoma sp. | reverse complement strand
GGAATTTACAATTGTATACACTCGGACAAAACAGACTAATAAACAAGCCAATCTTATTGCAACTTACTTTTCCTATCAACCCAACTTTGGCACGGTTGTGTAAGCCATCACTTCACCAAACCTTCTCTGTTATCTTGTACTATGATTTACCAAAGTCAATTACATCATACTACCGACATTTTTCAGGCACCGATATCTTTTTGACAAATCACAATTATAAATCAGCTAATTCAGCGATGATATAATTACTCCCGGTTACAATGATCAAGTCAGAAGAAATTGACTGGGCAACAGCTGCATTTAGTGCTGTATCAACGTCAGCATAACCTGCACCATTCAGATTAACCCTTGCAGCTTCCGCAACGAGCACGTCGGTCGGTAATGACCGGGGGGTGCGAGCCTGACAAAAATAATAGATAGCCTGCCTGGGTAAGCAGGCCAATACATTCGCCCGGTCTTTGTCGGCTACCAACCCCAATACCACGCGTAACGTTGTGTGGGGATAGGCCATCACCATATCAAATAATGCTTGCAAACCGGGCGGGTTATGGGCCGTATCGGCGATAACGGTGGGTGCATATCGCATAATCTGAAAACGGCCTTTCAATCCTGTCGAACGTACTACGTCCGCCAGTCCAATCATCAAAGCCGCATCAAAAACGGGAAGTACTATCCGTAATTCTTTTACGGTTAACAACACTCCCGGCAAATTACGAAGCTGATACTGACCCAGCAAATCAAGTCGATACGCAGCGGACGATTCCAGCGTGTCGACAACAACGTGTCTCTGCGCGTCCATGATTCCACCATCCTGGACTAAGCAATGCTGGTCAGCAAAGAAAATCGGAGCATTTGCGGAAGTGGCTGTCTGCTGGAACACGTTTGCCGTTTCCGGGTGAGTCTCTCCCACGATCACCGGTACACCGGGTTTGATGATGCCCGCTTTCTCATAAGCGATCTGCGGTAACGTGTCGCCCAGGATATCGGTGTGGTCATAACCAATGTTAGTAATCACTGAAATCAGGGGAGTGATAACGTTGGTCGAGTCGAGCCGTCCGCCCAAACCAACTTCGATGATGGCAACATCGACTTGCTGACGGGCAAAATAGTCGAACGCCATAATAACAGTCACCTCGAAGAAAGACGGTTCTACCATTTCAATCAGCGTCCGGTGTTCCGTTACAAACCGGGCAACGGCTTCCTCAGCGATTGGCTGACCATTCAGCCGGATGCGCTCGGTAAATGATTTAAGATGAGGAGACGTGTAGAGTCCGACACGGTATCCGGCCGCCTGATACACCGAAGCGAGCATGTGCGACGTACTGCCTTTCCCATTCGTACCAGCCACGTGAATGCTCCGAAACTGATGGTGCGGGTTATCCAATGCCTCGCACAGCTTCAGGGTATTACCTAAACCGGGTTTGAGTGCTTTAGGACCAATCCGGTGAAAAACCGGCAGCCGACTGTATAAATAATCGAGTGCTTCCGGGTACTGCATCAATCTTTCGCCTTAATGATAAACGTAACAGTACCAGTCGCCGTTGGCGGGGTTGCTCCTCCTTTAGGCCTCAGCCTCAGCCGACCAACCGCCCGTCGGTAGAGTTCACTAACCGATGGACTGACAGTGCTTTGTACCTGACGAACGCTGGTAATTTCTCCGCTCTCGTTAACCCGAATCTGAAAAACTATTTTACCCGTTTCGTCCGAGTCATCATTCACGCTGGGGCGGCTGGCCATTGCCCAGCCCGATACGTCGAAAGCTACGCCGGACGATGCACCGCCGGGGGTTCCGTAAAATTCTTTGGCGTTGATTTTGCCATTTGGATTTCCTTTATCACCAACTTCGCTGGCATCATCGCCGTTATTATTACCCCCGGTTCCGGCCGCTTTCCCCACCGTTCCGTTCGACCCACCGCCACCCGATGATCTTTTGAAGAGCGCCTCATTATTAACGGTTTCCACTTTTTTTGGCGGAGCCGGAGGGGCTGCGCGCTCTACCGGAGCTGCGGGTTTGAGAGATTCTACACGTTTAGGCTCGGGCCGCTCGGTTTCGGTGACCGGGCTTTCGGCCTTGCTGGTAATGACCGGCTTCTCGGTCGGCACTTTCCCCACCCGAACGTTTTCGACCTTCGGCGATGGCGGGGGCGTTGTTTTTTCGAGCCGGGGCGTCGTGTTTATTTTTGGATTTGGCCGCTTCTCAGCCGCCTTGACATCGACGGGGTTCGGTGAGTCCGACGCTTTGTTGTAGGTCTGTATTTTGCCACTGCCCCGCGCATCGGTGCCGAAATTTACTTCGATAAACTCAATCGGGGGCGGATCGGGAACGGTCTGCTGCAACTGCACGAACAGCAGCAAAACCAGCAGCAGGACGTTGATGGCAACCGCCCCGGCGAAGGACTTCAGCCTGATCTGTTTTTCATTATCGAAGGTGATGCGTGTCATGAGTGCTGAGCGGATTTCGGTATATAACGCGGGGTTAGCTCACTTCGTTTATGTTCGGTTGATGCGCGGCCGGGTAGACCCACCCCATTACCTAAACCAAAGTAACGCAGAATTTGTAAATTCTGAGACGCAGAAACACAATGCGTATGTTTGTCGGCTCAATCAAGTTCATCCAGATTCATCGGAGTGTACCATGCCCGTTCTGCAACCCATCGTCAACATCGCCGAACTTCTCTACCAGAAGCACATTACCGACGTGGTCGTCTGCCCCGGTTCGCGGTCGGCTCCCCTCACCCTCGCCGTTGCCCGCCACCCCCGACTGCGGGTCCGGGTGATGGCCGATGAGCGGTCTGCCGGATTCGTGGCCCTCGGCATGGCCCAGCAGAGCCGACGGCCAGTGGCCATCATTTGCACGTCGGGAAGTGCGGTGTACAATCTGGCCCCGGCCGTAGCCGAAGCGTTTTTCCAACAAATACCCCTCCTGCTGCTCACCGCCGACCGCCCCCACGATTGGCTTCACCAACAGGACGGCCAAACGATGGATCAGGCAGGCGTTTTCGGTAAGCAGGTCAAACGAGGTTACGATCTGCCCGCCGATTACACGCATCCTGACGTTTGCTGGGCCATTGAGCGGACCATCAATGAAGCCGTTAATTTGAGTCGGCTCAGTCCGGCCGGGCCGGTGCATGTTAACGTACCCCTGCGCGAACCGTTCTACCCAACCGCCGACGAATCATTTCAGTACCAGCCGGTACGGGTTATCGACATGCTGCCCGCCCAACCCGCCCTCCCACCCGATACCTGGCACCAGCTGCTGTCTATGTGGGACCGGAGTGAGCGGACACTGATCGCCGTCGGTCAACTGCCGCGTGACCCGGCTCTGCTGGCGGTACTCCGAAAATTCAGTGACGAGCTTGGCGTGCCCGTCGTGGGAGAAATTACCGGAAACATACCGGCCAATGATGTCTTCATTACCAAAACCGACACGTTCCTATCAGGACTGACGGAGCAGACGGGGAACGGCCTGCGACCGGATTTACTGATTACAATTGGCAACTCGTTCCTGACGCGTAACCTAAAAACATTCTTTCGACAACACCCGGCTAAGCAGCACTGGCACGTTCAGCCAACCGCCGACCGGATCAACGATTCGTTTCAGAGTTTGACCACGCTCGTCCCGGCTGAACCGCTGGCTTTTTTAGAGAAATTATTCGCCGACCTCGACTACCAGCGGTTTTTGCAGGGGGACGATGAGGACGAGACGAACGGGTTCCATTCCCGCTGGCAATCCGCCGACCGACAGGCAGCCAAACTCGTGATCCAAACAGTTGACAGTGCTGCTACAGACGCCCAACCGCTGACCGACTGGTCGGCAATAGCGCTCGTGCTGGAGCAGCTCCCCAACGGATCGGTGCTGCAATTGGCCAATAGCATGCCCGTTCGATATGCTAACCTCTGCGGGGTCAATGAACAGCAGCAAATCAGCGTCTCGGGAAACCGGGGCGTCAGCGGCATCGACGGTTGTTTGAGCACCGCCGTCGGCGCGGCCCTAATGACGGACCAAATTGTGACGCTGCTCATCGGCGACGTGGCTTTTTTCTACGACCGGAATGCGCTCTGGTCCGCCCCGGTCCCGGCTAACCTGCGCATCGTGCTGCTCAACAACGACGGGGGACACATTTTCCGAATGATCGACGGTCCCAGCCGACAGCCCGAACTGGAAACCTACTTCGAAACACCCCACGGCTACACCGCCCGGCGCACCGCTGAAGATGCTAACGTGAACTATCAGGTATGCAATACCATCGACTCCCTGCGGCCCCTCCTCCCCAACTTCTTTCAGCCCGGCAATACGGCGAAACTGCTGGAGGTGACGACGGATAAACGGATGAACCAGGAACAGTTCGCCAACTATAAGGAACGGATCAAAACGGGATTGATAGAAAAACTAAACCGATAGTTATAGTTGCTAGATCAATTCCGTTGTGGGCACCCGTTCCGAAACGGCTTTGACAGTTACCGAAACACCTGACAGCGCGGCATTACCCGTCAGTTCATCCATGAACGTTTCGTCGGTGAGGTCGTTGATGCTTACCCCCGCGTGTTGCCGGGCCACGTCTAAGCGGGTGCCGGGCCGGTTGTGTCCGTATCCGTGCGGCATACACACGACGCCCGGCATCATGTCGGCCGTCACCTCGGCAGGCAGTTCGACCACTCCCACCCGCGAGCGCACCTCAACCAATCGACCGGTTGCAATACCCAGCCGTTCGGCATCAGCCGGGTTCATTTGTAACGTACAACGATTTGGACCTTTGACTAATCGATGGGCATTGTGCATCCACGAGTTATTGTCGCGCAGGTGGCGTCGGCTAATGAGTACCAATGTGCCATCAGGCAGAGCAGGTGACCGAAAGCGGTCGCGAACACGGGTCAGGTCGTGCAAAAACGGGGCGGGCACCAGATTGACCCGCCGGTTTTCAGTCAGCAAACGACCCGGTAACTGCGGTTGCAGCGGACCGAGGTCAATGCCATGCGGATGCTCCATCAGGGTTTGCAGCGACAAGTTGAAACCCGTGGTGCTGGTTGGCCCGTACGGACCGAACCGAAGCCCTTTGTCGAGTTTGACGGCCGGGTTCTGAAGCGGGGGTGCCGTGACCGGATCATAGGTGTCGGTCTCCATGCGCAGCCGGAGTTCTTCAAATATCTCCCAATCGTACTTGGCTCCCGGTGCTTTCTCGATCATCGGCACCGAGTAGCGAGTCGTGTTACGAATGGCCAATGCGTGAAAGGTCAAGTCATAATGGGCCGTTTCGAGTCCGGTCGCCGGGGGCAGGATGTAATCGGCATGACGGGTGGTCTCATTCAGAAAAATATCGACCGATACCATAAAGTCTAATTTCTCAAAAGCCGTGTCCAACCGGCGACCGTTGGGTGTCGACAGGATTGGATTGCCGCAACTCGTCACCATCGCCCGAATGCGCCCAGAATTGGACAACTCCTCTCCCACTTGGTCAGTCAGGATTTCTTCAGCTAAGCACGATACCGGCAGTTCGCCCATGAACTCGGGCCGCTGACTTACCCGGCTCCGGTATCGGTCGTAGCGTTGGTAGCGTTTGGGCATGTCGTTGATAGGTCCGAGCGCGTCGATGGCCGGGGACGTAAACATCATTCCGCCGGGTTCGTCGAGGTGGCCCGTCAGCCCATTCAGCACGTTGACGAGCCACAAACACAGCCCTCCGAATTCCTGTACTGACACCCCCACCCGACCGTAACAGGCGGCCCGCTCGGCCCCGGCGAAGTCACGCGTCAGTTGCCGGATGGTTTCGGCCGGTATGCCCGTCAGCGGAGTTGCCCGGTCGGGTGTAAAGTCCCGGACGGCTTCGCGCAGTATCTCAACACCGTCCAGACAGTCCGCCAATCGGCCCAGCCGTACTAAATCCTCGGCAAACAGCGTCTGCACCATCGCCAGCAGCAAATACACGTCGGTGCCGGGCCGGATGAAATGGTGCACGTCGGCGCGGTGGGCGGTCTCGGTCCGGCGCGGGTCGATGACGACAACTTTCCCACCCCGCTGCTGAATGGCCTTGAGCCGGTTGGCCACGTCGGGGGCGGTCATGATGCTGCCGTTGGACGCGATGGGATTCCCGCCGATGATGAGCCAGTAATCCGTCCGGTCAAGGTCAGGCACGGGCATCAGCAGCGGATGACCAAACAACTGCCAGGCCGCAAAGTGGTGCGGAAACTGGTCGACTGATGAAGCAGAGAACAGATTCCGGGTGCCGATGGACTTGATAAATCCCGGCGCGGCCATGAACGTACCGGAGTTATGCACCGATGGATTACCCGCGTAGACCCCAATGGCGTTGGGTCCGTGCTCCGTCCGAATCTGCCGGAGCCGGGCCGTGACCTCATCGAAGGCCTGCTCCCACCCGATTTGCTCCCAGCCGACCGTTCCATCATCGGCAACAGTGCGTTTGAGGGGATATTTCAGCCGGTTCGGGTCTTCGTAAATATCCTTGAGGGCGACCGCTTTGGGGCAGATGTGTCCCCGGCTGAACGGATCATCTTTGTCGCCCGTGATGCTGATGATTTCGGTTCCGCCCGGACCCGTTCGGTAAGTGATGGCAAGACCACAAATGGCTTCGCACAGGTTACAGGCGCGGTAATGGGTCTGGAGTTGCATACCGTAAAAAGAAGTAGGGAACCGGAACCTACCCCTGTTTACCACACTGGCTCCGGTACGCCTGTTTGGCCCGGTCGTCGCCCGCCGACGTTCCCCGTCGCCACGCGTCGCAAGCCCCGACCCGGTTGCCCGTCGCCGATTCAGCCGTTCCTATGTAATAATACAACTCATCGACCGACGCATCGAGCTTTTCGGCCTGCCGGAATTCAGACAATGCCTTACCGGGCTGTTTCTGACCCAGGTAGTAAATACCCAGCGTCCGGTGCGCCCACGCATTTTGATCGTCTAATCGCAATGACTCCTGAACCAATGGCAAGGCATCGGCCGGACGATTGAGCATCAACAGAAGATACGCCCTGTTATTAAGGTAGTAGGGCTGGGCGGGCCGCGCGACCAATGCCCGCTCCACGTAGACCAGCGCATCGACATAACGGCCAGCGCGGGCCAGCAGCAGACTTTGGTTGTTCAAAGCCGCGTCCTGTTTGGGGTTTAGTTGCAGTGCTTTTCGGATGTCCGCGTCAGCCTGTTCGTAGGCTTTCTGGCCGAAATAGAGCGCACCCCGATTGGTCAGGGCCTCCACATTATCGGGCTTCAGTTGCAGGGCACGGTCGTAGGCCACCTGCGCTTTAGCCGGGTCGCTGAGCCGGACGTAGGTGTCGCCCAGCCGCGTCTGGTAGCCCGTCGAATCGGCATATTGGTTTGAGATGCGTTGCAGGTCAGTCAGGCTTCCGGCGGCATCGCCCGTTTCAAGCAGCACCTCGGCCCGGTTCAGGTAGGCCGCCCCAAACGTAGGATCCGTGTCGATGGCGCGGGTGTAGTCGGCCAAGGCCCCCTCCCGGTCGTCGTCGCGGAATTTAGCTAAGCCCCGGTTGCTGTAAGCGTCGGCAAAGTCCGGCTTTTTGTCCAACGCTTCCGAATAATACCGAATGGCTTCGCGGTATTCCCGCTTCTGCAATTGCACATTTCCCCGCAGAAAAAACTGAGCCGCTTCGTCGGTCCGGTCGTTGGAACAGCTTTGAATGATGAATGATGAATGATAAATGATGAACGACCGGACACACCAGCGACGAACTGTGTTGCCTACCTTTACAAACCCCCGCTTTTCTTTCTGAAAATTATTCATCCGTTTCGGCGTACCGAGTCATCATTTATCATTCCCTCACATGCGCTTCGTTCAGGACATTCCCCACCCGCAGGTCAAAATTGGCGTTTATGCGTGGAACGGCAAATATATCGTCAAAATTGAAGCCGGTCCGTATGAGCAGACCTATAAAGTAAGCGAGATGGACATTTCGGGAATCGATAGCGTTCATGCCATGCTCGAT
Organism: Spirosoma sp.; assembly: GCA_043737755.1. Lineage (GTDB taxonomy): Bacteria > Bacteroidota > Bacteroidia > Cytophagales > Spirosomataceae > Spirosoma. Next base: position 14,192 of record JAYTAC010000359.1, on the reverse strand, counting down.
GAACCGTTTCTGGCGGGCGTCGTCCGCCGGTTTGGGGAGATGGACGCCGATTGGCAGCAGACAGGTGAGCGAAACGATGCGTTTTGAGTTTTCCGGTGCCTTTGCTATTGGTTTTCGATAATGACAGATTATCGACCATAACCAAACGCTATACTGTTCACGAACCCTACCAGACTCGATTGGGGTTAATTTTATGTCAGAAACGATCAGCACACGCCGGAAATTCTTCGGCGTTTCGTTTTAAACCATAGTCTTCAAATCAGGTAGATTTTATACGTTATGTCGATTCAACTCACCGACGCCGTCAACCCAGCCGCCCGGCGCGATATTCTGACCCTCGATCAAACCATCAACGCGTTCCGGTCGGGCAGTATGGCCGACGAAGCTTTCCGCAAGTTTCGGCTGGCGCGGGGCGTCTACGGGCAGCGGCAACCCGGAGTGCAGATGATTCGGATCAAACTGCCCTACGGACGCATCACGGCCGATCAGCTCATCCGCATCGCCGATTTGTCCGATAAATACGCCACGGGAAATCTCCACGCCACCACCCGGCAGGACATCCAGCTTCACTTCGTCCGGCTCGAAGACTCACCCCAACTTTGGGCCGACCTCGAAGACGCGGGCATCACCCTCAAAGAAGCCTGCGGCAACACGGTCCGCAACGTGACGGGTTCGGCGCGGGCGGGCATCGACCCCGCCGAGCCGTTCGACGTCAGCCCCTACGCCTTCAGCATTTTCGATTATTTCCTGCGCAACCCGATCTGTCAGGATATGGGCCGCAAGTTCAAGATTTCGCTGTCGTCGAGCGAGAAAGATTCGGCCTACGGGTTTATGCACGACGTGGGCCTGATTCCACGGCTTCAGGACGGTCAGCGCGGCTTTAAAGTGATGCTCGGCGGGGGTCTGGGGGCGCAGCCGTTCCCGGCGCAAACGGCCTATGAGTTCTTAGCCGAAGAACAGACTATTCCGTTCATCGAGGGCGTCATCCGGGTATTCGACCGCTACGGTGAGCGCGTCAAACGCCACAAAGCCCGCATGAAATACCTCCTCAACGATATCGGCTTGGAGGAGTTGCTCCGGCACGTTGAGGAAGAAACATTGGCGTTGCGCAACAAAACACTGGCCATCGACACTACCGAACAGCTGGTTGTATGGTCGCCTGAGTCGGTAATCAGCAGCATATCCGTGCCCACCGACGACCGCTACCAGACCTGGCGCAAAACCAACGTATTCGAGCAAAAGCAGGCGGGCTGGTACGCCGTGCAACTGCGGGTGCTGCTGGGCGACATGAGCGCGGACCAGGCGCGGGCATTAGCGCAGGTGGTCAACTCCTACGCGGCCGACGACATCCGGGTAACGGTCAATCAGGGCTATTTACTTCGATACGTCCGCCCTGAAAACCTACCGGCAATTTACGAGGCCCTGAACACGCTGGGATTAGCCGAGCCGGGCTTCGACACCACCGCCGACATCACCACCTGCCCCGGCACCGATACGTGTAACCTCGCCATTTCGAGCAGCTACGGCATCACGCGGGCATTGGAGGAACTGATGCGGGATGAATTCCCGGATATCGTTTATAATGACGACATCAAGATCAAGATTTCGGGCTGCATGAACGGCTGCGGGCAGCATTCGGTGGCCAACATCGGCTACCACGGTTCGTCGCTCAAAAACGGGGCCTACGTCCTGCCCGCCCTTCAGGTGCTGCTGGGTGGCGGTTTCAACGGTAAGGGCGAAGGGCTGATCGGCGACAAAGTCATCAAAATACCGAGCAAACGTGGACCAGACTCACTGCGGGTGCTACTACGCGACTACGAAGCCAGTGGGTTCGACGGCGAGTACTATTCCGACTACTACGCGCGGCAGGGTAAGAACTACTTTTACCAGTTGCTCAAACCCCTCGCCGACCTGAAAACTCTCGTCGGCAGCGACTACATCGACTGGGACCACACGGAGCAGTACGTGACCGAAGTGGGTGTGGGCGAGTGCGCCAGTGTGCTCATCGACCTCGTGGCCACTACCCTCACCGAAGCGGGAGAGAAATTGGGCTGGGCGCAGGAAAGTTTGGCCGAAAGCCGCTGGGCCGACGCTATTTATCACGCCTACAACACCTTCATCACCGGGGCGCGGGCTGCCCTGATGAGCCGCGACATCCCGACCAACACCCAGCACGGCATCGTCAGCGAGTTCGACAAAACGTTTGCTGGCGAGGTCGATTTCCATTCAGCCGAAGGGAATTTCAAAACGCTGGTGTTCAGCATTAACAAAGAGGAACCCTCGGAAGCCTTCGCCCGCCGGTTTGTGGCCGACGCCGAAGCGTTCCTGCCGACCATCCATGCGTATCGCGAGTCCCAGATCGAACGCGAAGGCGCTCCTCACTTGCAGGAGTTGAGCCAAGCCCACGACAGCTAATTCCTCCGTATCCTACAAGATGCATATGTCGTACATCTTGTAGGATACAACATATATTATAGTACTAAGAATGAAACTTACCCTCGTAGGAGCGGGTCCCGGCGACCCGGAGTTGATCACCCTCAAAGGCGTTCGTGCGTTGCAGCAGGCCGATGTGGTCATGTACGACGCGCTCGTGCATCCCGATCTGCTCGACTACTGCCGCCCCGACGCGCTGAAGGTGTACGTGGGCAAACGCCGGGGTGCCTACTCGTGTATGCAAGAGGATATTAACCCGCTAATTGTGCATTATGCCCGGCAGTACGGCCACGTCGTGCGGCTGAAAGGGGGCGATTCATTCGTGTTCGGGCGGGGGTATGAAGAAGTGGAGTTTGCGAGGGAGCACGGCATCGAAACGGCCGTTGTCCCCGGCCTGTCGAGCAGCTACGCCGTACCCGCTTCGGCTGGAATTCCGCTCACGACGCGGGGCGTATCGGAAAGTTTCTGGGTCGTGACGGGAACAACAAAATCCGGGCAACTGTCGGCCGATTTGCAATTGGCGGCTCAATCGTCGGCGACGGTGGTGGTGCTGATGGGGATGCACAAACTCGCCGAAATCATGGCCGTTTTCGCCGATCACGGCAAGGCAGACACCCCCGTCGCCATCATCCAGAACGGCACCCTCCCCGAACAGCGCATGGTGATTGGGCAGGTATCTAATATACAAGAAAAAGCCGCCGACAGCCAGATCGACAACCCGGCCATCATCGTAATCGGCGAGGTAGCCGCATTAACTGCCGGGGATCGGCAAACAGCGTTAGACGAAATTATAGCTAAGCATACCGCATAATTCATTTATTACACATACGTTTGGGTAGTTGACAAGAAAATCATTTTTTGGGTGTGCAGATAACAAAAATGCTGCTGAGAACAATACTGCGGAACCACTGTTTACTAATTTTCAGCAGGTAGTGGTTCCGCAACCTGGCGTGCAATACTTGTTGGGTGAACCAAACAAGTATTGCTTGCAGGGTGGGTTCCGTACGACAATTTGAACGCCCCGCGTGGACAGGTTTGGGCTTCCATTTCTGGTCCACGTCTGACAGGGACCAACTGCATCAAAATTCAGGCTTTGGCGAATAGTGGAATTTCGGGGGTTAGGATTAATAATTTAACTTGGGGTTTATCAAGTCTATAAAATGAGGAAATATAGTAGAGAGATTTCTATCAATACGCCCAAATCACTTCTCGCTAAAAGTGGCAACCAGTGTGCTTTCCCTGGTAGTGGCTCAATTGCGTTGACACGCGAAGAAGTAATGATTGATAAACAGTCCGATCAACGTGTCATGAACCACCACCGACTTGGAAAAGCAAATCGTGCGCCGGGTCAACCGTTTCAATCGCGTACGCAATGTTAAATGCTTGCGCTCCAAGCTTTGTAACAAATCCTTGGCTTCGAGTCGAATCGCTTGGTCCAAACAGTCGTAGTAGGCCCGCATCGGCGGCCCGGCACCAAGCGTCAGTAATCCAACCGCTAACCTGAATTTGAGCCGCCTTTAGTACCGATAACAACCGTCTGAAGGTCGCATGGGTGCGTCGTCCAAAGACGAAGGCAACCACCTCGCCGTTAATCGCATCTTCGACCCACCATAACCAGCGGGGACGTTTTTTGCTGCCGACGAACGACCACATCTCGTCGACTTTAAGTCTGAGAGTCAGTCCTCTACGAGCGTATTTAGGGTTGACCTGCACGACTTGATGCTTTTTTTTTAAGCTGACTGCTAACGGTATTTCGACTGATACGCAACACACGGGCCGTATCGCGTACGCCTGACCCGTTGAGGACCAGTTGAATGAGTTGAGCCTGGACAGTCGGATCACACGCTTTGTGGGTGTAGTAGGCCACAAAGGTTCGGTGACAATCGCCACAACGATATCGTTGAGTACCACCACGGGTCTTGCCGAAACGCTGCACCTGTTGGGTGCGCTCACAATGTTTACAGACAACTGCTTCTAAAACCATGCACGAAGATACCTGTTACAACGCAATTGAGCCACTACCGATTAAACAATGACCAACTGGTTAAGATGCCGGTAGATCTGCTCGAATGACTGGAACAGCAACCATCGACCAGACAAGAAAGCCGGTCAGCCGATGAGTTGCTTCAACCGTATGTTGAGAAGTATTTGAAGGGGTTATCTAATGACCGGATACGAGGGTGCGGACGAACTCATGGTTTAGGGGAAAACAAGTGTAGTTGACCCTTCCGTCGGTACGTTTTAGAACGCAATGACTACGGCATGAACGAGTTCACTTGTACCCGTCAGTCAGGACTTTGATAGTTTAGCCCTGAAGGGTGCGAAAGAATTATACTGCAAAAGAGCCGCGTCAGTTAAACCTGAACGCGGCTTTCTGGAGCAAGCAAGTGTGCTGATAAAATCTCCTGTTTTATAGTTGTTCAGAGGTTTATCCGGGCGGCTGCTTTGATGATAAACGTCGTTGCATTTGGCTTGTCCGTGTGTCGGGTAGTTTGCTGAGACCGAAGCGTAACGACTGAAACGCATTAAAAAATTAGCCTAAAGTTTAGTTTATCCTACCCGCTGTTTTCTGAAATGGTTTCAGAGTTACTGTGTACGTGTTGGCACCGGCGGAGGTCAGCAGCACCGGCTGTCCCGTCTCCATGTCGCTTAGCGTCAGCCGATTTCCTAATGGGACTTTCAGGGCAATATCGAGCGTGATGGTAGCCGTCTGACCCTGGTCGCTAAAGGAAATCAGAGCCATAACAGACCGCCCTGACAAACTCCGCAAGCCGCTGAAAATCTGTTTATTGCTGCACTGCACCTGGTCTAACTGAACGGTGCCCTCCACCAATTCAGGGAGTTGCTTTCGGAGGGCAAACAGTTTTTTATACGTCTCATACACGCGGGGTTCATCGTCGGGAGCGGGCAAGTTTTTGGGGTCACCGGCAAACACTTCGGGAATGCCGAACAGGGCATGAACGGCTTCAAACGCCATGTACCGGGGCGTGTAGCCGCCAAACCGATAAAACCAGGACGTGTCGTGGTTGCGGGCGTAGAAAACCCGGTTGGCTCCCGTCGGCAGCATCGCGTATACGGCCTGCATGTGCCCCTTGTATTCGGCGGCTGAGTAAGTGCCCCGCTCCATTTTTTCCAGCAGCAGCGGCACGGCTTCCGTCTGATTGTCGTGGGCGAAATTGCAAACCGAGTAAAACACCGGCCCGAAGACCTCGCTGAGTAGCACGGCTTCGGGGTTTTTCCGGCGCAGGGCCGTGAGCATGGCCCGCATCAGGTCGGGGGCCGCCGAACCGTCGCGGTAGGCCGGGTACGTTACCGCCGGGTTCCAGCCTGCTCCTTTGTACGTAGCCGCATCGACCCGGTAGCCATCAATGCCGTACTCGCGCTGATCGTGCAGCACCAGATCGACCATGTATTGTTGATAGGCCGGGTTGGCCCAGTCGGTGGTCACGCTTTTCCAGGTCGGGTGCAGGGCTAATTCGCCCGCTTCGTTGCGAACGAATAACTTCGGTCGCTGCTGAATCAGAGGTGATTTTTTGTTCATTCCGTGAATCACCATGTCGAAAATGACTTTTAGACCCAGCCCGTGCGCGGACTTTACCAACGCTTTCAAATCCGCCGGGGAGCCGAAACGGGAGTCGACTTTGAACAGATCAATGGGGCTATAACCGCCTTCCCAGTGCGGCATGAGGTAAATCATGGTGAAGCCAACTGACTTGTAAAATGGTAGGCGAGTGGCTAACTCGGGTAGCCCGCCTTTGTAATACTGGGGATACACTTCCAGAATAACCTGCCTTCGTACCCAGGCAGGCGTGGTGGGGTCAAGCGGCATCGTTTGCATCGCCATTTGCCGGTAGCTCTGCATGATCGGGGCTGATGATTCGGCCAGTTCAACGTGTTGCACGTCGGATTCAACGGCCATTCCGGGCAGCAGATAATAGGCCCGCTTATCGTCGTGCCGACAGCTTAGGGTTCGGCCATTTCCTTCAATGGCGGTGCTGTAGGCCACTTCACCGCCCGTACTCATCCAACTGCCGAGGGTGGTTTTCCGGACTTTGTTCGACAGCAGAAATAACCCGAATCCGGCATCGGGGGCTTGGTGAAACGTGATGTTTTTGGTCTTCAGGGAATCATACGGCGTGTCGGGGGCAACAAACGTTTTGATAAAAAAGGGGCCGGGCAGCGTAACCGTATTCTCACCCGACTGACCGATAACCACACCAGGAAGCCGAAACCGAAAACCATCGAGGTGTTCTTTTGGCCCCGGTCGGTTGCGAGCCAATCGCGCCCACCGCTCGAGCCGTTTCTGTTGGGGAAAAAGTCGGTAGTAACTTGTCAGTTCGTATTGATAACCAGTGGGTTGTGGCAAAATACCTACCGTTACCGACAGCACAACCCCCTGCCGGTTTTTGTCGATGATCGTTTCGTTACGGAGCAACGTGCCCCCATGTTTGGCCAGCAGATAACTTCCGTTGATACTGAAATCCAGAGCCGGGCGGGTTGTGTCGGGCGTGATTAGCGATGGGGTGGCTGGTTTGTCTGTCCAGACCGTCCAGGCCCCGGTTCGCTTATCGACGTGTAATTCCGTCTGTACGTTACCGAACACGAGGTTGGTTTCGGTTTCGCGGCTGTAAATATCCAGATAGACGGGGTCATGGGTAAAGGCCGGGAACAATGCCAGGCTGAGCAGGCAAAGCAACCACCGGGCTGGCGGAATATCGGCGTAAAAGAGTCGCATAAAAAAAGAGATTACCGGGTTTTATTTTTCACCTGCCCAAGCCCAAACTGATCGCCGGCACCGACGGGCTTGCCATCCCGAAAGTGAATCTCGATCATCTTCTCGCTCTGAACGCTGTTGTTTTGACCGTCTTCGAGTGTGGCTACAATTTTGCGCGTTTTCACGTCGATTACGTCGCCCGTTGACGGATACGCGTACTTACCGTCCGTGCTGAAAGTAATCCAGCCCGGCATGTCCCGCACCACAATAGACGTGCGTTGCACGGGCGGCATCACCGTGTTGTCGAAGACGTGAAGGCGGTTGTTGGCCCCGTCGCAGAGCCAGAGTTCGCGCTCGTCGGGCGTCAGGCCGATGCCGTGGCTGGGGCAGCCGTGCCGCTTCACCTCGCCGATGCCGAACCCCTGCACCTCGACGCGGTGAAGCTTTTTGCCCGTCACTAAATCGCCCACCTCGAACCCCAGCAGCCCGTTGACGTTCACGTACACCAGCGTTTGCGACCCGTTGACGGTGAACGGGCGAATGTCGGCACCGAACGGCCCGATCTGTTTAGTGACGGTGTGGGTTTTGGTATCGGCCACGTTGAGCATGGTCGATTTCAGTCCGGCTAAATAAACGTGCTTACCATCCGGTCCGTAAATAGTGTTGTGCGCACCGGAATTGGTGACGATTTTCGTGATAACGTCACCGGTTTTAGCGTCCACGACGGTCCAGAATTCTTTCTCCAGCGAGGGTACGTAGATAACCTTCCCATCGGGTGAAATCGACAGCCGGTCAGCACCCCCGTCGTATTGGCGTTCCCAGACTAATTTCTCGGTTGTCAGGTCGATGCACTGAATGGCTTCGAGGGTGCTGATATAGAGACAGTTCGTAGCTAAGCTAATGTCCACGCCTTTCACATTCGAGGGCTTTTTGTCCTTATTCAGCCCGCCCACGCCCGGAATAAATTTGATAAACCGGTGCCCATTGTCGATGTCGAACACCTGAACGCCGTGCCCGCCGTAACCGAGGTAATTACGAATGCCCGGCGTCACCACGTACAGATATCGCTTCAGGCCGGGAGCGGGTTTGGCCCGCCCACCAACAGCTATGGCGGCAGGTGTTGTGAACAAACTATGGAGAATAGCTCCAGTTATCAGAAGCAGACGGATTGTTTTCATGTGGGTATTGATCGGCGGTCAGGCGCGGGTTTTGTGTACGAAAAATGGCAGTTGGGTCCGGTTCTACTTTTTCAACCCCAGTCGTTCCTCTTTGGCTAATTTTACGTCGCGCTCCACCTGCGGCAGGTACTTCGTCCACGAGAATCGAAGCGCGTCTTTGTAGGCCGTGCTGACAAATGTATTACCCTCGATGTAGGGCACTTCGTGGTAGTGACTGGCGGTGAGTTCGCTAACCCGTTGCCAATGCGTCCGGCACTTTGTCAGCAGCGCAATGGCCTGTTGCTGCTTCACGGTATCGCCCGATAACCGGTAGGCTTGCAGGGCGACTCCGGCGCGGAGTTTGTCAGCGAAATAGCGGCTGAGATGCGCCCACGTTTCCAGATCGGCTAATTCACAGACCAGCGTCGGGGCAGCACCGGGGCGCAGTTGGCCCGTCCGTGTCAGCACTTGTTTGGCGTCCGCATCCAACAAATCGGCGAGGGCAAGCGGGCTGATCTTGCCAGCCGGAACGGGTTTGTTGGCCTGAACCAGCACCGTGTAGTCGTTGATGGACAGGTAAGCCGGGTCCAGCGTGGCATGGTCAATGAGTTCGTCAATCGAAATAAACGACGACACGTTATCGACTAATCCACCCGTCGGCATCGGCGATAGAAACCCTTCGGAGTAGAGCGTATAATCCCACGTTGCCCGGAAAAAAGACGCTAATCGGAGCGGCATCCGACTTGCGGCTGCGGTCGCTTCCAGCAGTGGCTTGCCAAGCGTGGCACCGCCCGATTTAAGGCCGTAGCGGTTGGCAAAGCTGGCTTCAAACACGGCATCCGGCGTTTTGGGGTCATACAGCAACCGCCCCCAGAGTTCATAAAACAGCCACTGCTTTTCAAACGCATAGTCCCAGGTGACGTGCTTGCTGGCGACGTGCGAGTAATCTTTCGCCGGAATGTAGCCTTCCGAACCCACGAAATAGCCGTTGACGTAGGGTGCAGCGTTCTGCGCGATGTGCTGCCGGATGAAGTCGGGCTGCCCCCAGCGGAGAATAAAAAAATCTTTGTTGCGCACCATCCACTGAATCCGGTAGTTGGTCGGCAGGGGGTTCCAGTAGCCATCGTCGCGCTTGCCCGAATGCGAATCGTGGGTCAGGGCAAAGGTCGGCGTCGAGTGCCCGTGCGACCAGTTGAACTTGATTTCGACCAGCGACGTATCGGGCAGTCGGACGTTGTTGATGACCCGGCGCAGCTCGCCCGGCTCCGCCGACAGCACCGACCGATGCAGAAACTTCACCGGGCGGTTAGCTGCTTTGATGCCCGCCACCACCGTCTGCTCAATCCAGTCTTCGCGGTCTTTGGGCGACATCACGGGCAGATTGGCGGGCACCGGGCTGAAATTGCTCATCCAGTCGGCTAATGTGATGCCAATGCCCGCCAGATCGGGGTACTCGTTGATGACCTGTGCGACGACTTCTTTCGTATATCGTTTCACCACCGCCGAGGTGTCGTTGCGCTCCATAACCCCGTAGGCTTTGGCAAATTCGGGCGACACGATAATGTTCCAGTTGACGATGTAGGGCGCGATACCCCGCTCTTTCGCCATGCGAAACAGCGATGTCCAGAACGTCTTCCACTCGGCCATTTCCTTTGCTGAGTAGTCATTCGCCTTCGGGAAGTTGGTGGGTTTGACCATGAACGAAAACGGATGTACGCTCCACAGAGACAGCACGTTGAGCCGGTTCCGGGCCATCATGTCCAGCAGCCGCTGCCAGTACGCCAGATCGCGGCAGGTGGCCAGATGCACGTCCATTGCCGGGCCGGTGCGGTAGGGCAGCCACGGCAGATTGACCTTCAACGCCCGCACGGCGAGGTGGGGGTCGGCGATTTTCGCCGTAATGGTTGCCAGCGTCCGGCCCATTCGGAGTTGCTCGGCCACGTCCATCGCGCCGTACATGGCCCCCACCGGATCAGGAGCCGTAATCAGGAGTTTGCCGGATTGATTACTGAGTTGATAGCCTTCCTCCTTCACCGGTACGTTCGCCCCCGATGGTATCAGCCGAATGGTGACGGCGGCTGGTGCCCGGCTGTCGGTAAGCAATTGTTTCTCAACGAATTGTCCTGCTTTTTGTAACGCTTTTTCTATCTGGCTCACCCCAAACCGGATGGGCTGGCTGGCCGTGTCGAAGGCCACGATAACCGGAGCATCACCCCGTTTCCGGGCGGTTTGGGCCAATGTGTCTTTCGAGAAAGCGGCAAGTCCTGCAAGAAAGCAGAGCCAGAAAAGAACGGGTACGTTTTTCATGTAACGATTGAACCGGTCTATCAATGTCATTTCCTGTTCGTCACCACCAGCACCCAGTCCTGTTCCGGGCTGGTAGCGGGGGGCGTAAACTGCCGTTCCGACTGTCGCACAAAGTTGCCGGGCGTTTGCCGCCCGCCCGTGCAGGAATTTATTTGATAACCCGAAAACTGCCTGCTGCTTATGCCCGACGGATCAAGCGTGATCGGGGGACTATCGGTGATATAAGCCACTGCGCAGTTATTCTCCTCATCGCGGGTTACCGGCAACCGGTCGTCAACGGTTTCCGGCGCACTCCGTAAGCGGGCTGACGATTGGAGTACCCGCACCGGTTCCTGTGGGCTATGCGAGGGCTGGCGTATGATTTTTGTCATGTTTCTTACCCCGACTTACCCAAAAGCGGGGCAAACGTATGGTTGCACCGGCGAACCGGCCACCTGAAGGCGGAATTATTGGGGCGCGCGAGTTTTCTGAGCGTGGACGATGCCCGCACGGAAAACGTTGACCACGTTGAATGCTGTTGCAATTGACCGGAGTACCGGAGCGGGGCAAAAACATCGCTCCGGCACCCCGGCTGTCATCGGACTACAAAAGTCCTGAACAGGCTGAGAATGAGTGCTGCAAAAACCCGTGGGTGTCGTGCGCCAACCACCCGAACCACCCCGGACTGTGGTTCGGGTACTTATTGACAATGCGTCTGTCCGCATCGGCAACTAAAAAAACGCAGTGCAACGCGAACCGAATGATGCGCTGCACTGCGTGACCGGGCGAACCGCCGGAACGGGTTAATCCTGACCAATACGACCGGCGTAGCCCGCCCGCTCGTAGCCCACCTGCGGGGTAGGCGTAGCCTGATAGGTCTGGCCCGTATCCTGATCGCTTACGATGAACTCAAATACCTGAGCCGCCGGTCCGCGCAGCTTGATCTGAAACTGATTATTGTTCAGCAGACCGCCGGGCATCCGAACGAGGTCGGTGCGCTCCTCGTCGTGCCGTAGGTTATGGCCACCCAAAATCACCACCCGCCAGCCGCCCGCGACGGGGGCATACCGCACCACGTAGACTGGCCGCTGCGTACCGAATGTGCCTTCGTTGTAGTTATAAGCCTGGATGGCGTCGTACCGCTGCCACGTCCCTGCCTGATCGGCCTTCACTTCCGGCTGCTGTTCCATGGTAGAGTTGTCGAGAAACCGTTCGTACACCTGCAAGTCGGCCCGAGCCTGGAACAGGGCCGAAACGCTGTGAAAAACCTGATTGAAACCGGCTGTATTGGCGAAGTCGAACCGGCCGGGGGCATTGAAGAGGTGAAAGCCACTGCCCGGATTGCCCCCCTCCAAAAACCGCTGCACGGCGTAGTAGCTGTACATCTCGTAGGGCGGTATCCAGATTTTTGGCTGGTCCGTCCGGCCCTCACCCTGATCGAGGCTACCGGTACCAAGTCCTTCCGGCACCCGGCCGATTCTGGCGATACCGTCGACGTAGCCCGCTATGTCCAATTCGTACATCAGTTCGCGCATCATGATTGTGGGGCGCACCGTCTGCCCGCTTCGGTTCAGCATCCGGTGGCGGTTTGCCTGCCAGTGCCCCACCTGATCGGCCACGACGTGACGTGTTTTGATGGCGGCCCAGATGCTTTCGTAGTTTTGTTTGGCGGGGTTGCGGTTCACCCAAATGTCGTCGTAGTCGCTGCGGTTCATCCCGAACGTGAACTGGTAGTAGTAGTCGAGGTGAAATGTTTCGTTCGAGTATATGTCGCCCCTGATGGTGTACTGGGTTCCATTGAGGGTGATGTTACCGTTGGGGTCGCCCCCAATACTCGCCACGTTGGCACTTATGTTGCCGATGTCCGTTGTGCCGATTCCATTTGCCGGGTCGGTGCCGGGTGCTGCCGTTGAGCGGGTTGGTTTCGAGTTTCCCGCGTTAAAAACGTTGGTGGCGTAGGCCGTGTTCATGACGGGTTGCCCCTGGTACATCGACGCTCCGTAGGCACACAGTCCCCCCGCCGGTGATTTTTGCCGGGCCATCTGAAGCAGCAGAATCACTCGGTTGGCCCGGCGCAGGTTCTTCTCGGCTTCCCACTTCAGGTAGCCCGCGTTGGCCAATTGCTCCAGCGTACGGGTTACGCCGTCGACTTCGCACACGATGGAAATGTTTTTCGAGTCGTTCCAGGGGCGCGAGTGGGCGGTGCCGTAGCTGCCGGTGCGCCCCGCCGGGAAGCCCGGATAGGCCGAGCCGGTGTTGCCGGGATACCATTCGCTGCTGGTTTCGATGTTGGCAACCCAGTATCCTTTTTCGGCTCCCGAAACGTGAGTTTGATACCGTCTTTCGAGCACGGCTAATGGATTCTCGAAATACGCGACCCCTTCGAGGGGACCGTGCAGCCCGGACTCCGTATCGTAAACAAGCCCCTGACCGAAAGGCATTGCGTAGCGTTCCGGCTCGGTCACGGTGAAGTTGCCGAACAGGTTTACGCCCTGCCGACGCTTATCATCGACCGATTCGGTGATGTTCCGAAAATCGACGCTGAACTTAAAATTCGGCGAGTAGTACTTGTCGAGTCCAAACTGATCCGCGTTCAGAACGCGCTTCGGTTCGGGTGCGTAGGCGAGTTTTACCACCCCCCCAACGCGGCTGTTTGGTCGGTTGGCGGGCAGCGACGTCACGCACCGGCGGGACCCGTCGGAGTACAGGGCGAAGATGAGCGGCTGGTTTCCGGGCATGGTCGACGAGCGGTAGCCGATGATTGTTTTCGTTTGGGCGAGACCGGCGAAATGGCCCAGCAGCAGCAGCCCGATAAAGAATGTACGCATGGATATTACGGCTTATAGGTGATGTTGGTTTCGGCAGAATAGTCAGTAATGGTGCAGTTGCTGGCGACCGGGGCTGTGCCGCAGCCACTCACGTTGATGGTGGCCGTGGTCGTTTTGCCGATGCAGCCCGGACGGCTGGCCGTGATTGTGTAGGTGAAGGTGCCGTTGCCGGAAGGGGCATCGAAGTAAACCGCCTGACCCGTGTGTGTCAGCCCGTTACCACTCCAGTTGTACACGGTACCATCGCAGTCGGTGCCGGTGCAGGTAGTCGCCAACCGAATGCCCGGTTGGTTGCAGGTGGCGTCGAATGTGTCGCCCGAGATACTGAAGCTACAACTTGGCGGGGGAGGGGGGGAACCGACACAAATGCTGTTGACGCACACATAACCACCCCCTGCTCCGCTGCTCAGGCCGATGACGTTCTCGCCTGCCTTGAGTGGCACCAATGGTGTGGTTACTGTTCCATACGTGCTGATTTTGTCAAAAATCAGACCCTGCTGAACGCCATTGACGCGCAGAATGCCGTCTACGGTGGTTTCGTGCGAGCGGTATCCGATAATAAGGGGGTAACTGCCTGCGGTAGCTACATTGACGGTCAGCGAGCGCACTTCCTGAATGTTACCCGAGCAGAGCGGGTCAAAATTTATGCAGTTGCTCGCGGTGGTAGCGGTGGTCGGCGGGGTAACGGTAACGGTTGTCGGCGGGGTAACGGTCACCGTTGTTGGCGGGGTGACGGCGACGGTGGTGGGCGGGGTGCTACAGGCGAGCTGTCTT
>JAYTAC010000358.1:0-1466 GCA_043737755.1 Spirosoma sp. | reverse complement strand
GCTCCGGAGGCCGTAACCATTTTAGTGTGCCGCACATAGACCCGGATCGTGTTCTTACTGGTTAGGTTATCGACCTGCATCACCACGCCCTGCGGCAACACGGCAGGCATCGGACAGGGAGCTACGATGCCGTTACCGAGCCGCACAAACGCCGTGTATGTTTGCCCCGCTTCGGGTTTGATGGCGAAAAAGCCCAAGCCGAGGTGGGTACTGGCGAACCCCACGACGGTATCTTTTTTAGTGTCCAGCACAAAGCCCGACACGTCAACGTGCTGACCGTCCGTCCCTACGGCTTTGAACGCCACCCGGCCGTCGATTCCCTCCACCAACTGTCCGCCCTCGGGCAAAAACTGCACGTCGGGCCGGGCCGGGGTTGACTGCCGGGCTGCGCTGCTGGCGGGCACCGCACCATCCGGGCGCAGCACCGTCAGCGTTTTAGCAAAGAAATACGTCTCCGGCTCGTTGCGCATGAAATTGGTATACCCCCGAAGCTGGTATGTGCCGACGGGCATCGAATCAGGCAGGGCCAGTTGACCGGGCGCGTAGCTGTCGGTGGCCCGGAGCTGCACCCGCAGCCGGACCTTGCGGGCGACGGGGTCAACCAAATCCACGTATAGCACCCGGCTGACGGTGTCGGCGACGTGGCTGCTGCCATTGAACAAGTAGCCTTTCATCCAGATCGTTTCGCCGGTGAGGTAGGTGTCCCGGTCGGTGTGCAGGTACACTTTCTCGGTGGGCCGCTGTTCGTTGTACGTCTGAAAGCGGGCGAGCAACTGCCGAATGAACTCGTCGTCGGTTCCGTAGAAAGCAAATAAGCAGCCAGTAGTAGCCACTAAACACAGGCGGGTGATCCGGTGGAACGCGGAGCGCATAGAATAGATTTTAGGGGGCGGGTCCTTCGTTACTGGATGGAGCGACTAAATTAGCAAAAATACCCTCTTTACCATGACAGCACCCACCTCTAAAACAGCTTTGGTTCTCGGCGCAACGGGCCTCATCGGCGATCTACTCACGCATCTACTCACCGAATCGGCCCGCTACGATACCGTTAAAGTGCTGGTGCGCAGTTCTTTGACCTGGAAACACCCGCGTATGCAGGAAGTGCTGTTCGACTATGAGCGGCCAAACGGATTGCTCACCCAGGCCGACGATGTATTCTGTTGTCTGGGCACGACCATGAAGAAAGCAGGATCGAAAGAAGCGTTTCGGAAAGTGGATTACCAGTATCCGGTGGATATTGCCCGGCGGGCTTTAGAGAACGGGGCTAAGCAGTTCGCCATCGTCACCTCGATGGGTGCCGACCCGGAGTCGTCATTTTTCTACAACCGGGTGAAGGGTGAAGTCGAGCGTGATCTGACGGCGATGCGTTTCCCGGCACTGCTCATTTTCCGCCCCTCGCTGCTACTGGGCAACCGCCGGAACGACAACCGGTTCGGCGAACGATTGGCTGAAGGAGCCATGCGGCT
>JAYTAC010000357.1:0-9469 GCA_043737755.1 Spirosoma sp. | reverse complement strand
TGTCATCGACGCTGGCCACTCGGTTGGGCCGGAAACCCACCGAATAGCGCGACGCCGACAGCCCGAACACCCGCAGGTTGACCTCGTTGAGGGCATTGATTTTGTGGTCGAGGTGCAGCGCGGGCAGCGTCCAGTTCACCCGAAACCAGTTGCGCTCCCGGTTGCTTTGCCGGGGATTCGCCCGAAACATCGCGTCGGTGAGTCCGCCCGGCTGCTGGGCCAAATAGCTCATCTGAGTCAGGTCGAGACCAATCGACGTGCGCTCCGACAGGCGGTAGTCGATGTCGGCGTAGGCCGTGTAGTTGGTGAAGTTAGAGTTGGGCCGCCAGCCGTTACCCCGCTTGTACTGGAAAAACGTGAAGTAGCTTAGTTTACCCACCGTGCCGCTGACGCTGGTGAAGGTGTTGTAAAAACCAAACGAGCCGACACTTTGGCGGGCAACGAGTTCAATTTTGCGGTCGGCAACGGGTTTACGCATCACGAAATTAAGCAGCCCGCCAAACTGCGTTCCGTACTGAAGCGAAGCCGCGCCCCGCACGATCTGTATTCGACCGACGGCTTCGATGGGGGGCGTGTAGTAGCTTTCGGGGTAGCCCAGCGCGTCGGCACTGATGTCGTAGCCGTTCTGCCGGACGTTGAAATTGGACGTCCGGTTGGGGTCCAGTCCCCGCCCGCCCACGCTGAGTTGCAGCCCGGCCCCGTCGTTCTCCCAGATGTTCAGTCCCGCCACCCGCGCGTAAATCTGGCGGGCGTTGTTGGTCGACAGGTTGGCCACCAACTGGTCGGGGATGATAACTTCCGTCTTTTTGCCTTCGTAGATGCCCATGCCCTCAACGCCCCGCATCCGGGTAAACCCAAAATCGGACTGTTGATCTCTAACCGTGACTTCATTCAGCATCTCGGTCCGGCTGCTGAGCGAAATAATAACCGTCTGGTCCTGGTCCGTGATTGTCGTCGTTGCAGAAGCAGCTTTGAAGTCGGGGTGGGTAGTCTGGAGCACGTAGCGACCATTAGGTAGCTCCTGAAAACTGAATTGTCCCGCGCTGTCCGTCACGGCCTGGCGGTTGCCGTTGTTCAGATACACCGTGCAGCCCGTTACGACCGCGCTGTCAGTACCTCGTACAGTGCCCGAGAGAGTATACTGGGCCAGAACGGGAACCGAGCAGGTCAGAAGGAACGCAACACTAAAAACCAGTAATTTCGTCATCGAATGGGGTAATCCATGATTTGGGGGTGAATGAATCCCGCTCGTTGGCCAGATCGACGGTGGGGTCGACCAACGGTTTTCCGAGTCGGCCGTTGAGGGCCACGTAGGAGTCGACGTACACGTTAGGATTGCGGAACCCGCGTTTGGCGTATTGATCCCGGAGCAGATGAGCGTATTGCAGCAGCATATCGGGCTGAGTACTCATCATTTTCTCCTGCAACGGCGTCAGAAACTCGGTGTTGTTCACAATCGTCTGCTTGCCCGTGTCGTCCCGGACCGTGAACTGCGCGTAGCCTGCCTTTTCCATGAGCATCACCCGCCACGAAAACCGATAGCCCTGCTCAGTCCAGAACAACTCACCCGGATAGAGCAAATAGCGCAATGGCAAAATCAACTGAACGGCAAAAAACAGGGCCAGAAAACCCAACACTGCTTTCTGCGCAACGGGCCGGAACACGTACGTCCGGCGGGTATCCAGCAACGCCGTTGGCAGCGACAGCCAACCGCCCAGTTGCCGCAAAACTGCCTGATGGAAGTGGGCCGAGAAAAAGATCAGAGCCGTCACGATCATGATGTACGGGAACATGCCAATCGGAAACAGAATCGCCGTCAGCCCGTGAAACACCACGACGGCCACATAGGCCAACGGGCGCGTCCGGCGGTTCCAGAGTAGAAACGCGATGCTCAGATCATACAGACAGCCGAACCAGCTAAATACGTAGGGTATCCAGGGGTAGTTGAACAGAAACCCAATCAGCGGCATATCGTTGCGGGCGGGGAGCCAGATGCGCAGCGGCATGGCCTGCCCCAGCCAATCGCTGTTGAGTTTGGCCAATCCCGCAAACACGTACAGCAACGCCACAAATAACTTCAGCGAATCGGTGCACCAGGCCGGTATGCGGTCGGACAAGAGCGCGGGACTGCGCCGGGCATCGACCGAGAAGTATGCGTGGGCGGGCAAAAACACCAGCAGCAAACAAATCATGCTGGTAAAGTAATAGTGGTTGAGGTAGGTGCTCCGGTCCATGAGTTCGATGTAGGTGAAACTCAGAAACAGCACCACACTCGCCACCCGGTAGAACCAGCCCACCGCCACCAGCAGTGCCGACAGGCCGCAAACCGCAAAAAGCACGTAGGTGTACGTGCCCAACGGTTTGACGAACTCAAAGCCGTAAAACGGGAAAAAGAAACGGGGTTGAATGTAGAGGTCTTCGATCCAGCCTTTGCTCCAGAACCGGACGATACTCCCGAAGAGCATTAGCCCGAAGGCTAATCGAAACGTGGCTAACGGAGCCGTCGGCGTCGTTTGTTGGAAATAACCGCGCATAGGAACAGACACCGGTTAATCCCCATCGTTGTCGGTGTAGGTGATGGTGATGCTCATAGCCGCCGTCATGTCCACTTTCAGCATCCTGACGACTTTCTGCATCTCGGTATACACCTGCGCAACGGCAGCATTGTTGGTTTTGACCCCCGTAGACAGGTTGCCGTTCAGCGTGTTAAGCTGTTTGTTGGCCATATCGAACTGCGTGTTCACCAGATCGGCTAAGGCGGCTCCGGTGCGGCCTTCTTTGGCACCCAGCCCGTTCAGGTACGTCTTGAAGCCCGGTCCTTCCTGCCCCGTTTTGACGCTTTTGCCGTTGAAAAAGTCGATGGCGGCCTGGTGAGCGGTTTTCGCCAGCGTCAGCGACAAACCGGGTGTGTAAAGGGCTTCTACTTTGTCGGGAGCCGGGGTTCCGTTGGTCATCGCGCCGGATGGAATGCCGATCTTACCCGCCCGGATGTACCGCTCATAGTGCATCACGTAGCCGTTCACCAATTTCGACGTCGAGCAGCCCGCGTCTAAACTGGTGCAGTTCACAAACGTGTCGCGGTAGCCACCGGTCCATTCGCCGTAGACCGTCGTGAACACCGTGTTCATCTGACCCGTGATGCGCTTGAGGTAGGCAACTCGCTTACCGGCGTCGGCCGATGTCGTGTACTGCGCCAGAATTGCGCCGTCGGTGGTGCCGGAGCCGTTGATCAGGTAGTCAATAGCCGGAAAACCCTGTTTTGGGTACGCAGCCGGTATGTCCAACGGAGCCGACGAGCCGGTGACGATGTTGGCTTCGATACCGCTGACGTTGGCGGGATAGATATTGAAGAAGTTACGCAGCGTGTGCTGTTCGGCCGGTCCCACGTCGAAGAGTTCAACTTTTTGCCAGTTGGTGTAGGCGGTGGCCCAGGCCTGCCGGAACTCCGTCAGCGACGCCGGTGAGGGCTTGGCCGCAAACGCATCCGACTTCACCAGCATGGCGTCGAAAGTCGTTTTGAAGTTGGCGTAGCTTGGCAAAATGATGTTGTCGGCAATGTTGGTAAGCATCGCCTTGCGGTTCGTACCGGCTTCGTCGGCCGGTTGCCGGGGCGTGACCGTCGACTCGTCGCCACCCGTCGAGCAGGCTAACAGCAGACCGGCAGCGGCAAACACTATCCCAATTTTTTTCCACTCACGTTGTATCATAATCGAAGACAAAGAACCGGAGCCGTACCCCGTGCACCTTGTTTATTTGGGTGTATTGTGTTGTATTTTCTTAGATTGACAGGTTGAATTTGGTTCTGATGGCCGCGCTGGCAGCATCAACTTTGGCGTTGGTTAACCCCCAGAACCCGTTCGGAGCGCTGTAGATCAGGTTATTGAGAATACCGTCCGAGAAAGCCGCATCACCTTTGTTCAATTTGGCATACCGCATACTGTAGATAAAGCCCATCCCCTCGCCGATGGCGTGTGCCCGTGCCGCATCGGTAGTACCCGTTTTCCATTTACCGAGATAGCCCAGTGCCGAAGCCGCAACGGCTTTTTCGAGTTCGGTGCGCACAATGGTGGCCTGCGCCTGTAGTGTTACGCGGTCGTTGTTGACGATGGCCGCCCGGCCTTTCAGCAATGCCGGATGGATTTTGACGAACCCGTCCTTATTAAATTCCCAGATGTATGACCCCAAAAAACTTTCGCCCGACGACGTGGCTGTTGCCTTACCGCCGTACACCGAATTCGTGGTGAGCGTACCATAAATTTCGTCCCAGTTCTGCTCCAATTGGGTGTAGCTTTTGCCCGCCACCAGTGCAGTATTGTCGGCCGACAAGTTCTTGTCGCTCAGGAGAACGTTGTTGATGTAATCCAACTGAAAAGCACCGATGAGCGATTTCTGGATGATTTGCGCCCATTCGATTCCCTTCTCATCGACCAAATACGTACCCAGTTTACCGGCTTTACCTTCCGATGCCGTTGCCGTAACGAATTTGCTGGCCGCTGCCATCGACGCGAATCCCGATTCGATGGTTTGCCGCTCTTTGTCAGCCTCCGCTACCGACGACGCCGTGACATTGCGCAACAGAACACCTGACGTATTCAACGCGGTTAACGACCCGGAAAAAGGGTTGCCGGTATTAGCAAACATACTTCGCAGCACCGTAGCGTCAACCGCAGTACCCGCGCCAACAGCCGTAGTGTTGTAGGTGTTGATGGCCCGAAACATGAGCAGCCGGTTGCTGCCATTGGTCAGGTCGACGGTTTTGATCCCCTTACCATCAGTGAAGGCAGTAGCGTAGGTGGTTGTATCGGTCAGTTTTGCATAATCGATTGCAGCGCGGAACTGGGGAACAGCGGGGGAAGGCGCTTCCCCTGGCTGGCAGGCGAATAAACTGCCCATGAAGAATGCAGCAGTGACTATTTGAGGGCTAAGCAGGCGATTGAACATCTCCGTGTGTTTTTCTTGAAAAGACCTACGACAAAGGTATATGTTATTTAGACTAATTATAATGTAGCTATTTTATTTTTTTGTGAAGTCATCACAACGAGCTGAAAATTTGCCGGTAACACTGATCAAAAAGCCCATGAAATACCGACTGCACGGGCATCCTGTACAGTTCCATAACCCTACCTGAGCAGATACGTACCCACAATGGGATAGTGATCGGAGTACCGGACATAGTTAATGGTCTGAAAATTGAGTGCCGTCAGGCCGGGGTCGTGAAACTGGTGGTCGATTCGGATAAAACCCGGCGGACGGTTGTAGGTAAATCCAAATCCCCGGCCCGCACTCTCAAAACTGTTGGGCAGCGCACGGCGCATCTGCTCGTAGACGACGCTGTAGGGTGTGTCATTATGGTCGCCGGTAACGATGACCGGAAACTCACTTTCCCGAACATGGCGCAGCACCCGCTGCACCTGTTCGCGCCGGTCGATGAAGCCGGACCGCAAGGCACTCAGCACCCCGCGCGTTTCGTGCTTCACGCCCGTCATCTCATCCTGACTCAGCACCCGCCCCACCCGGATACCCATCGACTGGAGGTGAACATTGATGATTCGCACCGTGTCGTTACCCACTTTTATGTTTGCCCAAACGATTCCATTCGCGCCGGTAAATCGTTCCCGCCCGGAGTGGATGATGGGATAGATCGAAAAAATGGCCAGACCGACGGGACCATCCTTTACACTGGCCATTTCGGGGTGCAGCAAAACCGAGTACCGATAGCCCGCCTGCCGGAACCGGCGGACCACGTCGTAATCAGCAATGGCGGTCGAATTATAAAGCTCCTGAATGCACTTGACGGGAGCGTCGTAGCGCAGCACATAGTTGATCGTCCGTCGAACCCTCGGCGAACTGTTATACCGCTCCCAGGGGCTGTCGAGTCCAAACGACTGCACATTGTAGCTGAGCACCTTAAGCGGAGTGCCCCCCCCGGACGGCTCGGCAGGGCTGTTCCATGCGAACGTGCGCGACCCTAAGAATACGACACCCATCAGCAGGGCAATTCCCGACAGCCAGCTTCGCCAGGGCCGCGAAACTAACCAAAGGGCCACCATCAACACATTCAGCCCCCACGCTACTGGCAGGGTAATCATAATCATACCGGCTG
Organism: Spirosoma sp.; assembly: GCA_043737755.1. Classification (GTDB taxonomy): domain Bacteria; phylum Bacteroidota; class Bacteroidia; order Cytophagales; family Spirosomataceae; genus Spirosoma. The sequence continues at coordinate 3,366 of JAYTAC010000357.1, read as the reverse complement.
ACCAGTGCTCGATGGGGAGTGAATACACTAACCAGTAACCCAAAAACGTGTAGGCAACCACAGCCAGATTGAGCGACCACAACAATGACCGGAAAAAGAAAGAAATCAACCGGCCTATCTGTGCCCGTATCGCCATGTTGCTGGTAGTAAGAAGAGGAGAAAGCGTCCTGTTTCGGGCCAAAATTAACGCATAATGGCTGGAAAGCCCGCACCCGGTCCGCTGAGCGCACTTGCGATGCGAATGAGAATGTGCTATCTTTGCCTTGCAAAAATTTTCTGGCGTCGATGAAAGAAGGGAGTCTTACTCCCTTTTTTGTTTTGCCTGTCTTATGGACGATAAATCACAGATTACCGAGTGGCTTCAGCCATACCTGAACAACGATCAACTGTACATCGTTGACCTTCAGGTGGTTGGTCGTCAGGGGGGGCGCATAAAAGTTACCATCCTGTTAGATAGTGACGCGGGCATCACCATTGAGGAGTGTGCGTCTATCAGCCGACGATTGGGCGGACAGATGGACGAGTCGAACTTCTTCGGCGAATCGCCGTTTACGCTCGAAGTTTCGTCGCCGGGCGTCGACTTTCCGTTAACGTTCACCCGGCAGTACATTCGCAATGTTGGTCGTCAGCTTACCGTTACGCTGATCGATGGCGGACTTCGCAAGGGTCGGCTGGAATCAGTAGCGGATGACCACATTATACTCGACATTGAGCCGGAGAAACTATCGAAGAGTAAGCAGAAGAAAGAGAACCTGACTGCTGCCGACGTCCCGGCTGGCCCCACGCCAATCGCTTTCGTGCAGATAAAGAAGGCCAGCGTAGACATATCATTCAACTGAGTTTGCCACCCCGCGTTTTTAGTCCACACGCGGGGTGCCGTAACACCAATAATCGATGAGCAAAGTAGTTAAGCCCGACCCCAAACTGACGACCAGTGCCTTACTAATCGAGTCGTTTGCCGAATTCGCCCGGTCGAAGAATATCGACCGGCCCACGATGATCGCTATCCTGGAAGAAGTCTTTCGGACGATGATTCGCAAAAAATACAGCACCGACGAGAATTTCGACGTCATCATCAACGCCGAAAGCGGTGACCTGGAAATGTGGCGGACGCGCGAAATCGTGGACGACGAGTCAGAAGACATCTGGGATTATGACAAGATTCCCCTCGCCGAAGCCCGCAAAATTCAGGATGACTTTGAGGTGGGTGAGCAGGTAGCCGAAGAGGTCAAGTTAGACGATTTCGGTCGTCGGGTCGTGCAAACCGCCCGCCAGACGCTGATCCAGAAGATAAAGGACATGGAGAAAGAACTCCTTTATCAGAAATACAAAGACCAGGTCGGCGATCTCGTTTCGGCGGAGGTGTACCAGTTGCTTAAGCACGAGATCATCCTGGTCGATTCCGAGAACAACGAACTGAGCATTCCCCGTGCGGAGCAAATTTCGAAAGACCGGTATCGGAAGGGTGAATCGGTAAAGGCCGTTATTGCCCGCGTCGAGATGCTCAACGGCACCCCCAAAATCGTACTCTCACGCACATCACCCGTGTTTTTGGAGCGTCTGTTCGAGATTGAAGTACCCGAGATTTACGATGGCCTGATTTCGATTCGCCGGATCGTTCGGGAGCCGGGTGAGCGGGCCAAAGTAGCCGTCGAATCCTACGACGACCGAATCGACCCCGTTGGTGCCTGCGTGGGCATGAAAGGATCGCGGATTCACGGCATCGTTCGGGAACTGGGCAACGAAAACATCGACGTAATCAACTACACCGAGAACCTCGAACTGCTCATCAGCCGCGCACTCAGCCCGGCCAAAGTGAGTTCGATGCAGATCGACCACGAGACCAAGCGGGTATCGGTGTTTCTCAAACCTGACCAAGTATCGCTGGCCATCGGTAAGGGCGGTCAGAACATCAAGCTTGCCGGCCGATTGGTGGACATGGAAATAGACGTGTTCCGCGACAACGAAGGACAGGAGGACGATGAAGACGTTGACCTGATGGAGTTTTCCGACGAGATCGATGAGTGGATGATCCAGGAACTGCGTAAAGTGGGTCTCGACACGGCCCGGAGCGTGTTGGCACTGAGCAAGGAAGAACTTGTTCGTCGCACCGACCTCGAAGAAGACACCGTTGAGGAAGTGCTCAACATCCTGAAGCAGGAATTTGAATGAGTAGAATGAATAATGCAGGATGAACAATGAAGTAAGTTGCAGACTGTTATTCATTCCAATCAAAGGGATTTTTATTCCTGCAAGCGTTGTTCACACCATACTAGTAACAAGTAAATTTGCCGAATACAGACCCAAAATATGGCAGAAGATAAGTCAATGCGCCTGAGCCAAGTGGCAAAAATCCTCAACAAAGGGCTTTCCTCTGTTGCGGGTAGTCTATCTGCCAAAGGGTTTAAGGTTGAAGTAAACCCTAACACCAAGATCAGTACTGAACAACTGGAAGTGTTAGCGAAGGAATACAAGTCTACGGAACTTCTGAACGGTACTCGCCGGACTGAACCGCCGGTTGCAGTCGCCGAGCCACCACATCGTCGGGAGGATGACGTCATTTTATACCGTCGTGATGACGCAGGACGTCCCATTTCTGACACCAAGCCGGATACCCCCCGACCCGAAACGGCGCGAGTGAATGCTCCTGCTCCGGTTGATCCGAAGCCCGTTCCGCAAACGGCCCAAACCGGCTTGCCTGGTCTAACCGTCCTGGGCAAAATCGATCTGAATCCCAGGCCGACTCCACAGCCCGTCCCGGTAGCCAAAGTACCGGTTCCGGTTCCACAGGAGACCAAGCCGGTGGAACAGCCAAAACCCGAGCCACTGAAGCCCGTTGCGGTGGAAGTGCCCCGCGTAGATCCGCCCAAGGTAGATGTACCCCGCACAGTTACCCCGCCCGTGGTCGAGTTGGCTAAACCAGTGCAACCTACCGAGCCAAAGCCAACGGTAGAATCACCGAAGCCAGAGCTACCAAGGCCGAAATCAGCAAGACCGGTTGCTGAGCAGCCCTCTGCGGTGTCGACCCCGGCTGCACCCGTTCAGCCCGCACGAGAAGATACTCCCGCACCGAAACCGTCTTCGCTTTCCTCAACCGATACGAAGCCATCCCCCTCAAAGCCGGAGGGCATTTCCGACCCTAAGCCGGAAGCGGTTGCGCCAGCATCTGTCTCTCCCGCTCCTGCCCCGTCGACAGAGTTACCGGCCGAACCTGAATCGGCAACGATCCGGGCTGCTGGCAGTCATCAATTGGGCGGACTGAAAATTCTTGGCAAAATCGAATTGCCCGTCAGCAACCCGCGTCCGGGCAACAGCAACGCCGACAAAAAGAAACGTAAGCGCATCCGTGGCGGCCGTGATGGTGCC
>JAYTAC010000356.1:0-3915 GCA_043737755.1 Spirosoma sp. | reverse complement strand
GGAATTCGCGGGTTTTAGCCGAGAAATACTGGGTGCCATGATCCAGCCGTGCCTGTTCGAGACGCCGGGTGGCCATGCGCCCGCCGATGCCCCGCCCTTTGTCCAGCACCACAACGTCCCAGCCGCGCTGAGTCAATTCGCGGGCGGCTGACAAACCGGCCATACCCGCGCCAATAATGAGAGATGAAGGCATTTATTGATGACCGATTTAAGGATGCGATTTACGATTTAAACCGAACAGTTTGTAAATCGCAGACTAACAAACCAGTTAGCCACCGGGTTGACCTGTTCATGCGTTCGCTGCTCCGTTACGTCCTGCCGCTCCTGATTGCGCCACCGATTGCTTTTTTGATTCTGTATCCGCAGGTAGTGCGTTGCGCCCGCATCGGCCAATCGGACGACTTTCGGATGTTGACCGGCACGGGAACGGGTGGGGTGGTTTACGTCAACCGCTCGGCTACGGCCCGGCAGCAGGCGCGGTTTCGTGGGCAGGTGCTGACTGCCCGCGACCGCATCCGGCGTTTCTGGGGCGACCGGCGGGGGCAGGCCGTGCTTATCTACTGCCCGCAGCAAGCTGATTATGAGCAATATTGTGTGGGGGGCGGGCCGACGTTCGGCGAAGGGGCAGGGTGTAGCATCGGAACATCCTGGGGTGCGTCGTACCTGATTCTGGGGCCGGACGGTAACGACGCCGACGTGATTGCCCATGAACTGTGTCACGACGAAATTTTTTCCCGATTGGGCTGGTGGCGTGTCAAACAGGAGATTCCGCAGTGGTTCAACGAAGGGCTGGCTCTGATGGTCGATTACCGGTTCAGCAACCCGGACGCGTGGGAGCAATCCGGCGACAGTACCCAAACCAGCGCATCTGTATTCGGTGATGAGGACGACGACATGATGCCGTTTACCCGCCGTCCGATGCTCAAACTCGCCGATCTCGAAACCACCCGTGACTTCTTCGGGGGTGACTACGGCCACGTTATGCTGGCCTACCAGACCGCTGCCGACGAGGTGTCGCGCTGGTTGGCGAGGGCAGGCCGGGCGGGGGTTCCGGCCCTGACCGATGCCGTTGCGGATGGTGATGACTTCGGCGATGCCTACCGGCGATTGGAGCGGGCGAAACGCCGGGTGCGTGGAAAGTAGGTTGTGCGGTATCTTGGTGATTTGTACCCTGGACGGCCACGTCCGGGCGAGAAAAAATATCGTTCTCGCCCGGACGTGGCCGTCCAGGGTACAAATCACCAGAACACAACATTACGCTACCTTTTCTTCCGGCCCGAATAATTTCCCGAAAACTGAGTTTTACCGACGCTCTCCTTTTTTGAACTGCCCAGCAGCCGCTCTACCAAATCCGGGCGGCTAAGTTTGATCAGGCGCTCTCTGATCCAGTCTTTGTACTCGGGTTTGTACCAGAAGAAATAGTTGTTCTGCGCCTGTTTTTCTTCCCGCGTTTTGGCCGTTTTCACCGGCTTCAGCGTGTAGGGATGGACGCCGGAGTAGTAGATTACCTCGGCCACGGTCATGGGCGTGGGCGTGAAATCCTGCACTTGTTCGAGCTGAAAGCCGAGGTCTTTGGTTTCGGCGGCAAGGTTGGCCATGTCCTGCTCCTCGCAGCCGGGGTGCGACGAAATAAAATACGGAATTAGCGGCTGTTTCAGTCCGTACTTCTCTTGAATCTGATCGTATTTCTTCTTGAACAGCTTAAAATACTTGAACGACGGCTTCCGCATCACCCGCAGCGTGTCGTCGGAGGTGTGTTCGGGGGCGACCTTCAACCGGCCCGATACGTGGCGCGTCACAAGCTGCTCCATGTATTCGTCGTGGTTGCCGTCGGCATTGTTTTTGTTGAAATCATCGACCAGCAGGTCATACCGCACACCGGAACCGACGAACGCCTTTTTGATGGCCGGGTTGGCGTCGACCTTGCGATACAGTTCCGTCATCGGCTTGTGCGACGTGTCGAGGTTGGAGCAGATGACCGGGTGAATGCAGCTTGGACTCTGGCAGCGGGCGCAGATCGACTCGTCTTTGCCTTTCATCTTGTACATATTCGCCGATGGGCCGCCCAGATCGGAGATGTACCCTTTGAACTCAGGGTGCTTCGTGATTTCGTCCACTTCTTTGAGTACCGACTTCTCACTCCGCGACGCCACGAACTTGCCCTGATGCGCCGAAATGGTGCAGAAACTACAGCCGCCGAAACAACCCCGGTGCATGTTGACCGAGAACTTAATCATCTCATAGGCTGGTATTGGTCCCCGCTTTTTGTATTTCGGGTGGGGCATCCGGGTGTACGGTAAATCGAACGACTTGTCGATTTCGGCTTCTTCCATCGTCTTGAATGGCGGATTGATGACCAGTACTTTATCGCCCACTTTCTGAGTGATGCGGTTGGCCTGCCACTTATTCGACTCCACTTCAACAATTTTGAAGTTGGCCGCGTATTTGATCTTGTCGGTCAGGCATGTTTCGTGGCTCGCCAATTCGACCGAACTCCAGTCGTTGTAGTCCCGCAGGGGCGCGTTGGCATCGTGCAGAAACGCCACCTGATTGATGTTCCGCATCGACGAAAACGGCACACCCTGCTGCACCAATTTCAAGATTTCGCGCAGGGGCTGCTCCCCCATGCCGTAGACTAGCATGTCGGCCCCGGCATCGACCAGAATGGACGGCATCAGTTTGTCCCGCCAGTAGTCGTAGTGCGTGACCCGGCGCAGCGAAGCCTCAATGCCGCCGAGCAGCACCGGCACGTCGGGATACAGTTTTTTCAGGATATTGGTGTAGACGATGCTGGCGTAGTCGGGGCGGAAACCCGCTTCACCGCCGGGCGTGTAGGAGTCGTCGGAGCGCAGGCGTTTGTTGGCCGTGTAATGGTTGACCATCGAGTCCATGCAGCCCGCCGTAACGCCGAAGAAGTATTTTGGTTTGCCAAACTTCTTGAAATCGCGCAGATCGTCTTTCCAGTTGGGCTGGGCGATGATGGCCACGCGCAGACCTTCGCTTTCCATGATGCGGCCAATGACGGCGGTGCCGAAAGCGGGGTGGTCAACGTAGGCATCGCCCGATACGAGCACCACGTCGACTTCGTCCCAGCCTCGTTTCTCGACCTCGTGCATGGTCAGCGGCATCCAGTCGGTAATGGGTCTTTCAATCATGAGCGGGGCAATTTGTGTACCCGAAAAACACCGAAGCCACGAAATAATTCATTGCCTGTTCTATGAATACCGTGCGCTGATTTCAGGCTGCATGCTTACTGGACTGGCAGATTACCCGTGGATATGGTGTACTGATCCGGCCTGTTGAGACATGCGCGATGTACTTGGATCAACAGTAATTTTGAGAAACTATCCAAAGCCCGAAGGGGCTGATAATGAGTAATTTATTTGACTGAATACGGGTGGCTTGCACCTTCATACACCTGTTTGGTTGAGTTGTTCGCTCGACCTATCGGAGTGCTGCCTGTCAGCAGAAACAAAGCATGGCAAGGTTAGTCAACGAACAATGTCCCTGCGGCTTATTTCCGCTTGAATGCTCTTCAAGTTTTTTGAATATCTGGAACCAACGAACAAAGCAAAAATCAGCAAGCCAAAAGTAAGGAAAGGACCTCCTTTATGTGTAGCCGACCAAATGGCAATGCCAACTAAAAAACCAATGAGTACAACAGATGGAATTTTCTGTGAATTCAATTTTTTCTCTTCCGACACCAATTCATCAAGTGCCATTTTGGAGTAGTCTTTACTTGAAAACATAATTATGGCTACGTTAAGAAAATTCTAAAACTGTGGGTACGTTTCTTGCGCCTAGGTTTGTCTTGTCGGACGTGACCCGACCCCGCCACAAAAAACGTCCTGTCACACGAGTTTGAACTGTCAGACGAAACGAGACATACAGGCAAAAACGCTGATTATCGCGTAT
>JAYTAC010000355.1:0-9507 GCA_043737755.1 Spirosoma sp. | reverse complement strand
TACATGCAGATTCTGCTCATCCACCTGATTAAGCAGAAAGCCGAGCAACGGACAAGCCGGTCATGGGATGCTTCCATTCAGCATTCGATCCATCAGATTGGCCGGGTCAACAAACGCCGGAAAGCCGGTGGACGGTATATGTCGAACGAGGAGTTGCTCGAAACGCTTCACGAATCGTTCACGCTGGCCCTGACACAAGCCGCGCTGGAAGCGTTTGGGGGTGTTTATTCCGATCAGGAATTGTTGGCCAAAGTAGATAAAAACAGTATTGTTGCCGAAGCCATGCGGCTTATCGAACACTAACTTACCCGCCATGCTGACGAACGAAGAAGTTGCGCAAACCCTTATCAATCAGTTTGGCGAGGCCGTCGGCGAGTTCGATGACCCGTATGACCTGCTGACTTTTTCGACCAGACCGGACCATATCGTTTCGGTTGTGGGCTATCTCAAAAATCACCCGGCCTACCAAGTTGGCTTCCTGACCGACGTCACGGCCGTGCACTACCCCGATTCGGTAGGCCGCGAATTTTGCGTGGTCTACCACATGCACAGCCTGACCAACAATTTCAGGATACGCATCAAGGTGTACCTCCCGGTTGACGAAGCCCATTTACCAACGATAATTCCGCTGTTTGCCGGGGCCAACTGGATGGAGCGTGAAACGTTCGATCTGTTCGGTATCATCTTCGATGGTCACCCCGATATGCGCCGAATTTTGAACATGGAAGAGATGGACTATCACCCCATGCTGAAACAGTACCCGCTGGAAGACGATACGCGGCAGGACAAAATAGATGCTTTGTTTGGACGATAAACAATGGTAAAAGAGCGAATGAGTGAAAGAGCGAAAATAGTCCCGCGCCAAATCACTCTTTCGCTCATCCACTCTTTCACTCCGCTTCGGCGGTCCGATTTAATTATGGTTTCCGAAGAACTCGATATAGCTCAGAAAAACGCTCGGGGCAATGATCTGCTGACCCGGAACGACAACGGCCCCGTTCAGTACGTCAATGAACTGACGACGCTCAACCTCGGACCGACTCACCCCGCTACGCACGGTATTTTCCAGAATGTTCTGCAAATGGACGGCGAGAAAATCGTGTCGAGCGAGCAAACTATCGGCTACATCCACCGGGCGTTCGAGAAAATTGCCGAACGGCGGCCCTTTTACCAAATCACCACCCTGACCGACCGGATGAACTACTGTTCGTCGCCGATCAACAACATGGGCTGGCACATGACAGTCGAAAAACTGCTTGGTGTTGAGGTGCCGAAACGGGCGCAGTACATCCGGGTGATCCTGATGGAACTGGCCCGGATATCGGACCACCTCATCTGCAACGGCATTCTGGGCGTCGACACGGGTGCGTTCACGGGGTTTCTGTACATTTATCAGGAACGCGAACACATCTACGACATCTACGAGGAAGTCTGCGGTGCCCGTCTGACCACCAACATGGGCCGCATCGGTGGTATGGAGCGTGACCTCTCCCCTACCGCTATTCGCAAGATCAAGGAACTGCTGATCCGCTTTCCAAAGGTGCTGCGAGAATTCGAGAGTCTGTTCGACCGCAACCGTATTTTCATGGACCGCATCGTGAACGTGGGCAGCATCTCGGCGGAGCGGGCGTTGAGTTACGGCTTCACCGGTCCCAACCTGCGGGCTGCGGGCGTCGATTACGATGTTCGGGTGATGAATCCCTACTCGTCGTATCAGGATTTTGAGTTCGACATTCCCGTTGGGCAAAGTGGCGATACGTATGATCGGTACATGGTCCGCAACGGGGAGATGTGGCAGAGTCTGCGCATCATTGAGCAGGCCATCAACAACCTGCCCGAAGGTTCGCACTACGCCGACGCTCCCCAGTATTACCTACCGCCAAAGCAGGAAGTTTACAAAAACATGGAAGCCCTGATCTATCACTTCAAGATCGTGATGGGCGAAATCGACGCGCCGGTTGGCGAGGTGTATCATGCCGTGGAAGGGGGCAACGGCGAGTTGGGTTTCTACCTCATCAGCGACGGGGGCCGGACACCCTACCGGTTGCACTTCCGGCGTCCGTGCTTCATTTACTACCAGGCCTACCCCGAAATGTGTACCGGTCTGACCCTCTCCGACGCCATCGTGATTCTGAGCAGCATGAACGTCATTGCCGGCGAGTTGGACGCGTAAACGGTTTTACTCATGAAAAATTGGCCCGAAATAGTATTCAACTCGCATTACCTGACCGCCATTGAAGTGAAAAAGTCACTCGAAGCAGGGGATGTCATGGAGGCCGAAGAGGGGGTAGAGCAATTAATCGATGCTATGGCAAGGTCTGATCGGCGGGCCGTCAAGAGTCAGCTTGCCCGGTTGATGAAACACATTATCAAGCGGAAAACTCAGGTGCCCCGGCGATCCCTGAGCTGGGTACGAACTGTTAACAATGCAAGAGTCGAAATCCGTTACATTCAGGAAGAGACGCCTTCGATAGCTAAGGAGAACGTTATTGATCTGTAGGAACAGGCGTTTAATCAGGCTATTGCCGAAGCAGAGGAAAAGATGGGAGGGGTTGAATCCGCTGTTTCATCACTAACGTGGGCTGAGATTTTTGACGATGAATATCTGCTATAAACTATGACGACCGAAACTAAACCCACCATACAATTTACACCGGAGCGGCTGGCGAGGGTGCAGGAGATTATCACACATTATCCGGAGGGCAAGCAAAAATCGGCTCTGCTGCCGTTGTTGCATCTGTTGCAGGAGCAGGAAGGCTGGACCAGTCCCGAAGGCATGGAATACGTGGGACAGCTACTGGACATTGAGCCAATTGAGGTATTTGAGGTAGCCACCTTCTACACCATGTACCACATCAAACCGGTGGGCAAGCATGTGATTGAGTACTGCCGAACTGGGCCGTGTTGCCTGATGGGGGGCGAAGTAGTATACGCTCACCTGAAGCAACGATTGGGCATCGACACCGGCCAAACCACCGTCGACGGGCAGTTTACCCTCAAAGAAGTAGAATGTTTGGCGGCCTGCGGCATGGGACCCGTGTTTCAGGTGCGCGAGCAGTACTACATGAATTTGACCAACGACCGCGTAGACGAAATCATCGACGAACTGTCTAAATGAGTGTATCATGCTTGAAATCCTCCCGTTTATGGGCGTAAATGCACCCAAAGAACATCAGCGGGTCATTGCTAAACTCACGGCGAAACTTTATGCGTTGTTCGAGAGTGGTCTTATTCCCTACGAGCCGTTCCCGGAGGTGATGATCGACGAAAGCAAAACCAGCCCGACGCCCGACGTTCTGTTGTATGACAATAGCCAATTTAAGAACGTAGTGATCATTGAAGTGGCGGCTGCGGGTTTCCGTAAAGACTTTGAGAAGGTGGCTAACTTAGTCGAAGAATATGATGTTCCGGAAGGCTTTGCCTACAACTATTTGACTGGAAATTGGCGAAAGTACAGCCGGGGAAAAGGTGAAGTTTTTGATAGCCCTTCTTTTAGTGAATCAATTGGTTACGACTTGAATCAATTTGTTAGATAAGCCATGGCAACGAAAATACTAACTGAGCACATCAATGTCCCCGGCATCGAAACCTTCGAGGTATACCGGAAGCAGGGCGGCTACACGGCTGCCGAGAAAGCAGTGAAAACAATGACGCCCGAAGCCATCGTGGAGGAAGTGAAAAAGGCGGGCGTTCGGGGTCGGGGTGGGGCCGGTTTTCCGATGGGCATGAAGTGGAGTTTCTTGGCCAAGCCCGAAGGCGTTCCCCGTTACATGGTCTGCAACGCCGACGAGTCGGAGCCGGGCACGTTCAAGGACCATTACCTGATGAAAAACAACCCGCACCTGCTCATCGAGGGGATGATTATCTCGTCGTTTGCGCTGGGGGCTAACACGTCCTACATCTACGTGCGGGGCGAGTTGATGTACGTCATCAATATTCTCGAAAAAGCCATTGCCGAAGCGAAAGCGAAGGGTTTTCTCGGTAAAAATATTCTCGGCAGCGGCTACGATCTTGAGTTGGTTGTGCAGCCGGGCGGAGGTGCCTACATCTGTGGTGAGGAAACGGCGCTGCTCGAATCGCTGGAAGGCAAGCGCGGCAACCCCCGCAACAAACCGCCGTTCCCGGCTGTGAAAGGACTATACCAGTGCCCAACGGTGGTTAACAACGTGGAATCCATTGCCACAACGCCGTGGATCATCACCAATGGGGGCGACGCGTACGCAGCCGTTGGCATTGGCCGGAGTACGGGCACAAAACTGATCTCGGCGTCGGGGCACATCAACAAACCGGGTGTGTATGAAATAGAACTCGGTGTTCCGGTCGAGGACTTTATCTACGCCGATGAGTGGTGTGGCGGCATCCGGCCGGGTCACAAGCTGAAGGCACTCGTGGCCGGTGGCTCGTCGGTCCCTATTCTACCGGCAAATCTGGCGTTGACACTATCCAACGGCGAGAAGCGGCTGATGAGCTACGAATCGCTGTCGGACGGTGGTTTTCTGACCGGCACCATGCTTGGTTCGGGCGGCTTCATCGTATTTGACGAAACGGCCTGCATCGTGCGGAATACGTGGAATTTCTCCAGGTTCTACCACCACGAATCCTGCGGACAGTGCAGCCCCTGCCGCGAAGGAACGGGATGGATGGAAAAAGTCCTCCACCGCATCGAACACGGACACGGGCATCAGCAAGACATCGACTTATTGGTCGATGTGGCGAGCAAGATTGAAGGAAACACCATTTGCCCGCTTGGGGATGCGGCTGCGTGGCCCGTTGCGAGTGCCATCCGGCACTTCCGCGACGAGTTTCAGTGGCACATCGACCGCCCCACCGAAGCGACTCAGCCGGGAGCGGTGTACCGGGGCGAAATGGCTTTGGTGTAACGCTTTATTTAACCAACACGACGATGGACGAGTTGATGATGCTTCGCAAAATGGTCGAAGAGCACGACTACGAAGGAGCGTTGGCAGTAATAAGCGAGTTGGATGAAATGGCTAAGGATGATAAGATCAATAAAATCGACTCTTATTTACTGGTTCTACTCATTCATCTGGTTAACCAACACGCGGAACACCGCACAACCAAGTCCTGGAATCGATCAATCGACAACTCATTGGGTGGTATTATAAAATCTAACAAACGCCGTAGTGCCGGTGGCCATTATTTACGAGTCGAAGAATTCAGAGACATCATCGACGAAACATTTCCACTCGCCGTCCGAAATGCGGCATACGAGGCGTTTGAGGGCATTTATTCCGCTGACCAACTTTTAGCCATGATTGACGCTGACCAAGTCAAAGAGGAAGCATTTGAGCGAATAACGACGTACAGATTATAGTTGAATGAAGCAGGCTGAGCCAACGTTAGCAGACGCGACTACCAATAGTATCATAAACGACTTAACGCACTGAATCATGGACGAACTACTGGAATTGAAGCAGTACATCGAGACAGAGCGGTACGACGATGCGCTTCTGTTGATTAGCGAGATGGAAGAAATGGCCAAAGAAGATAAACTCAACAAGATTGGCAGTTTCATTGTCATTTTGCTCGTTCATCTGATTAAGCAACGAGCCGAAAAACGTTCCACCAAGTCGTGGGATACGTCTATTTACGCATCGCTCTTCGAGATAAAGAAAACGAACAAGCGGAAAAAGTCGGGTGGTTTTTATGCCGGGTCAACTGAATTCGTTGAACTGATTGATGATGGATATCCTCTGGCATTGCGCAAAGCAGCTACTGAAGCATTCGAGGGAAGTTTTGAAGGAGACGAATTAGAAAAATTATTCGATGTGGCATCCCTGAAGCAGGAAGCTCTTGATGAATTGACAGCGACCAAAAATTAAATGGAAGACATAAAGCCGCAACTAATTAGGGTCACCATCGACGGGATTCAGGTCGAGGTGGAGCCGGGAACGACCATTTTGCAGGCTGCCCGCAAGATTGGTCCCGAGGTGGCGCCCCCAGCCATGTGCTACTACCAGCCCCTCAAAGGCAGTGGTGGAAAATGCCGGGCCTGTTTGGTGCGGGTGGCCGCCGGGTCGGAGAAGGACCCGCGCCCGATGCCCAAATTGGTGGCCTCCTGCCTCACCGCCGTGCAGGACGGTATGGTTGTCGAGAACAAAACCAGCCCCGCCGTAATCGACGCCCGCAACGGCGTGGTTGAGTTTCTGCTGCTGAATCACCCGCTCGACTGCCCGGTGTGCGATCAGGCGGGGGAGTGCGATCTGCAAAACTTCGCCTTCGACCACGGCAAAGCCACCACCCGCTACGAAGAAGACCGGCGGACATTTGAGAAGCAGGACATCGGTCCCTACGTGCAACTGCACATGACGCGCTGCATTCTGTGCTACCGCTGTGTGCAGACGGCCGACCAGATTACCAACAGGCGCGTCCACGGCGTACTGGGCCGGGGCGATGCATCCGAAATTGGGACGTACATCGAGAAAGCCATCGACAATGATTTTTCGGGTAACGTCATCGACGTGTGCCCGGTGGGTGCGCTGACCGACAAAACGTACCGATTCAAAAACCGGGTGTGGTTCACCAAACCCGTCGACGCACACCGCGACTGCCCCACCTGCACGGGCAACGTAACGCTTTGGTATCGGGGTGAGGAAGTGATCCGGGTGACGTCGCGGCAGAACGAGTGGGGAGAAGCTATTGAGTTCATCTGCAACACCTGCCGCTTCGAAACGAAAAACACCAGCGACTGGATCATCGAGGGACCAACCAAGGTTTCGCGGGCGTCGGTGATTGCGGCCAACAAATACCGGGCTGACGCAATCAAGCCAAGTTTCGGCAAGCGACTGGCGGCTGCGGAATACAAACCCATTCATGATGAGCGTGACACGACGCAACTGACCATCAAGCAATTACCAGCCGAGCGATTTGCCAGGACACTGCCGTCGGCAATGGAGCCGGAACTATAGATTTTGTCGTAACAACCAATGGAACTACCCATATTAACAGCTAAGGGGCTGATTATCCTCGCCATATTCGGGGTAACGCTCCTGATTGCCACCTACTCTACCTACGCCGAGCGCAAGGTAGCCGCGTTTCTACAGGATCGGGTCGGGCCAAACCGGGCGGGGCCGTGGGGACTGCTTCAGCCCATCGCCGACGCGGGTAAGATGTTTTTCAAGGAGGATTTCATTCCCTCGCAGGCCAGCAAGTGGTTATTTATACTCGGTCCCTGTCTGGCAATGCTGACGGCCCTGATGTCGAGCGCGGTAATTCCCTTCGGCGACAGCATCCGGTTTGTCTGGGACAAGGTCAACTACGACGTGGCCGTGCAGGGCATCGAGATCAACATTGGCGTCCTGTATATCTTCGGCGTCGTCTCGCTGGGCGTGTATGGCGTGATGGTGGGCGGCTGGGCGTCGAACAACAAGTTTTCGCTGCTGGGTGCCATCCGGGCGGCCTCGCAGAACATCAGCTACGAAATTGCGCTGGGCCTCTCGCTGATTACGATTCTGATGATGACCGGATCGCTGTCATTGCGGGCTATCATCGACGAGCAGGCTACGTTTTTTGAGTGGAACGTATTCACGCAGCCGCTGGGCTTCGTCATTTTCCTGACGTGTTCCTTCGCCGAGTGCAACCGTACGCCGTTCGACCTGCCGGAGTGCGAAACCGAACTCATCGGCGGCTACCACACGGAATACAGCTCGATGAAGCTCGGGTTTTACCTGTTCTCGGAGTACATCAACATGTTTGTGTCGTCGGCGTTCATTTCGTGCCTGTATCTCGGCGGTTTCCACTACCCATTTTTCAACGAGGTCAACGGGGTGCTGGAGAACTCGCTGGGTGCCGTGGCCGGACATAACGTGGCAACACTCATCGGCGTTGTGGTGATGTTCGGTAAGATTTTCTTTTTCATCTTCTTTTTTATGTGGGTTCGGTGGACAGTCCCCCGGTTTCGTTACGATCAGTTGATGAACTTAGGCTGGAAAACATTCATCCCGCTCTCGATCCTGAACGTGGTGCTGACGGGTGCCGGTTTGCTCTACAACTTTAAGTATGCAACCTGGCTCATTGCCATCGTTATGATTGTGATGGCTGTGACGTCAACGGCCCGCGCACCAAAACCACGCATTGCCGTGCGACCACAAGTCGTCCCGCAGCGCACCTAATCCGCACACTATGCAACTCACCAACCGATCCGTACAGGTCAGCAACAAGGAGATGACAATGGCGGAGAAGATGTACCTGCCCGCCGTTCTGAGCGGTCTGGGCATCACCATCCGCCACTTTTTCCGTAAGAAGCCGACCATTCAATACCCGGAAGTAAAAAAATACCTCGGACCCATTTATCGGGGGCATCATATTCTAAAACGCGATGAGCAGGGCCGCGAGCGGTGTACGGCCTGCGGGTTATGTGCCGTTGCCTGCCCCGCCGAAGCCATTTCGATGGTAGCCGCCGAACGGCAGAAGGGCGAGGAGAAACTGTACCGCGAAGAGAAGTATGCCGCTGTTTATGAAATCAATATGCTGCGCTGCATCTTCTGCGGACTGTGCGAGGAAGCTTGCCCAAAACAAGCAGTGTACCTGCGTCACGATCTGATGGTGCCGGTATTTACGGACCGCGACGAGGTGATCTACGGCAAAGAGCGATTGGTGGAGAATATGAATGATCGGTACGTCCGCATCGCCAATTCCGAAGTGAAAACAACCCCGACCGAACCGAGCCTGACACGGGCAGCAACGTAATTCGGCGAACTGTTCCTCCTCCCGTTTCCTTTTCGAATCTGTCATGACCGAGTTTATAAGTTTCTTCAAAGCCCTGACGCCCACCGGATACCTGTTTCTGGTTCTGACGGTCGTTACGCTGTTCAGTGCCATCGGCGTGGTCACGGCCCGCAACCCGATTTACAGCGTATTGGCGTTGATTGCCACCTTCTTCTGCTTGTCGGGCCATTATATCCTGCTCAACGCCCAGTTTCTGGCGGCCGTCAATATCATCGTCTATGCCGGGGCGATCATGGTTCTGTTCCTGTTCACGATTATGTTTTTGAACCTGAGGCAGGATGACGACGACTCCAAAACGAGCCTGACCAAAATGGCGTCGGTCGTCGTGGGTGGGGTGCTGATGGTCATGCTCATTACCATCTTCCGGGCCAAAAGTGCGCAGGTGCCCACCTTCAGCCCAACGGCTTTCGACGCGAAAACGGGCTTAGTCGAGAATCTGGGAAGCCTGCTCTACAACGATTACATTCTGCCGTTTGAACTGGCATCGGTGCTTTTCTTAGTCGCCATGGTCGGGGCGGTTTTGCTGGGCAAACGAGAAGCAGGTGACCGGCACTTCTGAAACATTGACCTGCCCTCCCATAAGTAAGGCCCTAAAACTGTTGTTTTAGGGCCTTACTTATGGCAAGAAGCTGTATGATGAGGGGTTAGCGCGGTGCTGAGCATGGCGAGCCAGACAACGAATGAGCCATTAACTCATACTCATACATTCTGAACGTAAGCCAGCCAATCGTTGAGCAACGGACTGGCTCACAGGGAGAC
>JAYTAC010000354.1:0-3933 GCA_043737755.1 Spirosoma sp. | reverse complement strand
CCCGCCGTTCGCGGGCCGGGTGACCCACGCCCAATCTGGCCCCGGCAATGGTTTCGGAATCGTACAACTGCGTCAGCACATCGAACAGCCGCTGGAGTAGCACCGTCAGTTCGTAGTCGAGGGTGGTGGTCAGGTCCGGGTCCGCCAGACTGCCGTGCAGCAACCGGTGCGCCAGTGCAATCTCGTCGTTCAGCAGCACCCGAAACAGCACATCGTCGGTCGTCTCGTTTGGGAACCGGCGCAGTGCCCTGAGCGCGGCTCCCCGGATGGTCAGGTCGGGTTGGGCGGCCAATTCGTTCAGCAACCGGCGGCTGTCAGGGGTGCGGATGGTGCCGCAGATGACTGTAATTCGTTCGGTCAGTAGCCGGTTTGGGGTGGGTAGTGCTGCCCGCAGCGCGGGGATGGCATCGGCACCGCGCGTTTTCATGGCATTGACTGCCGTTCGTCCAATGCGGCTATCCGTCAGATTGTTGACTAAGAAACGGGTCAGATCAGGGTCTGGCAGTTGCCCGGCTGCGGTGATAGCCGCCTTGCTGAGTGTGGTATTCGGGCTGGTTAGTCGTTGGCTGACAACCGGCGCAAAGTCATCTAAATGCAGTGTCCCAATCAGTTTCAGCGCGATTTCCTGACGGATTGGGTCCGGCGCGTTCGCTAACTCCGTCAGGCTGTGTCGACCGGCCGGGTCGTGCGAATTCAGCTCCAGAACGCCCCGGATGGCGCCCTGCCGGATGCTCAGGTCGGTGTGGTGGAGCAGCGGAGCCAGTTCGTTGGGTTCCGCGCTGATGCGTCGACTAAGCAGGTATGCCGCCTGTTCGCGCAGGGCTGGCTCGGCATCGGTCAGCGCGACGTGGATAAGCTGACGCGGGGTTGCCTGATCATGGTCTGCCAGCAAAGTCAACGTCTGGCGACGTATGGTGGTGTCGGGGTGCCCAAGCAGAGCGGGTATCCGGGCGGTCAGTTCGTGGGGACTGTGCGTACCGAGCCAGCCCAGCGCGGCTACTACCTCGGTCGGATTATCGCTGCTGAGTTGCCGGAGCATACTCGTTTTCGCAGCCGTTGGCATGGCTAATTGATCGCGTTCCAGAAACCGTCGGCCAATGGCGTCGTTCAGTTCGTGCAGGTAGTGTCCATACGTCCGGTGCAGCAGGTACAACGCGGCTCCCAGCAAGCCGACCCAGACGACCGGCATCCCCGCCTGAAGCGCAGGGTTTTTGTGCGTAGCCCCGATCATTAACCCTGCCAATCCCAGCCCCAGCGGTTCATACAGGCCCTTCGCCAGCGTGTGGCCTTTGAGCCGCTGCGGGGGCGACAGGGGCTGAAACAATACTAAAAACACTGGGTCGAACAGCGACCGGCGCACCACCTCGAACACTAAATACAGGCCGCAGAAGTAAACTAATCGCACAGTCTCTTCGGCCCCCGTCTGGTTTAGCCCGATCAGCCCGGCCAGCCCGACCAATGCCACTAACGGCAGCAGTAGCAACGACCGGCGCACCCCGAATTTATCGAGCAGCGTCCCGGACAGCAGCAATTTAACGAGCATGGCTAATCCGTAGGTTAGGGCCAGCACGAAACTGACGTAGGTGATCACGTCGGACTGGTCGTGGAAACGGTGCTTTACGTTGACGAAAAAATTGTATTCGATCTCGATGGCCACGGCCGCTAAAGCCGCCAAACTCAGACACATCAGAAAAATAAGGTCACTACCACCAAACTGCTGCCCCACCAACCGCGACGGTTCGCGCCGAATGCGCGCCGGACGGTGGGCCGCGTGAACTTCGTGCGACTGCACGGTTAATTGGAGTACATAAAAAGCGGCTAAGAACGCGCCGAACGCCACCAGCACCAACAGTAAAATACCTGTGTGCGCGTGGACAAAAGCCGCCAAAATAGCCCCCAGCGCTTTGGCGGGCATGTCGCCCGAGCTGATGACGCCGAACAGCCGCTTGCTTTGGCGGGTGTCGAACACCACCGCCGACACGCCCCAGAACTCCAGATTCGTGAGCAGGTATACGACCCGGTAGCACACCATAATGGCTACCGCTGCCGCCACCGAATGCCCGAACGCCACCAATGCGCCCACCGCCACGGTCATGGCAACGACAGCCAGCAGCACGCGCATGGCTAAGCTGCTCAGCAGCAGTCGGTGTTCATAGTAGCCATAGAGTTTGCCAACCGCAATCATCGCCCCTGCCGACAGTAAATAAGCAATGGGCAGGCTCGTTTCGGGGTTGTTTTCGAGCAGAATGGCGTTGGCCGCTACGTAGACCAAAATGGTGCCGATGCCCAGCAGGAAGTTATGGACAAAAAACAGCCCGACCGTGCGGGCTTCGTCGGGCCGGATGCCTAATGCCCGCTGCCAGCGCTGGGCGGGTGACGAAGCGGGGGCAGAAGACGTAGCAGTTCCGACGTTCATGGGCAGCGTTAACGGCGCGATTGATGGTCAAATATAAGGAAACGTTGCTGTGATGCGGAGGACGCTTTGCAGCCGGAGTTTAAGAGAAAAAATGCCACCCTTATCGGAACGGCATTTCAGAAATCAGTTAAATCACAGGTTACTTATCCTTTTGTGCGATACAGCGTTCCGTCTTCTACGACATACAGCAGGCCGTTCATGGCTACTATTAAGGTCACGTCTTTCAGCAGGCCACGCTCACCCACCTGCTCATAATCGCCATCCATATCGGTCTTGTAGAGGGTGCCGTTTTTTTCAACGCTCCACAGAAAGCCGTTATCGGCAACCATCGCTACCGTGTTTTCCCAATCGCCGGTTTTGCCCACCTGCTGCCAGCGCATCGACCGGATGCTGGTTTTGTAGAGCGTACCGTTCTCGACCGTCCAGAGGTAACCGCCCATCGACTCCAGCATCTCGGCGTCGGTGAACTCGCCGTCACCGCCAATCTGCTGCCAAGCTCCGTTTTTGGCTGTTTCGTAGAGTGTGCCGTTGGTTTCGATGCTGTAGAGTTTACCATTCAACGACACCATGGCCTGGGTTTCTTTCCAGTCGCCGGTTTTTCCCGCCTGCCGCCACGCCACCGTGTTTGGGTTGGTTCGGTAGAGAGAGCCGTCTTCAACGGTCCAGATTTCGCCGTCCATCGCCACCAGCACGTCGGCATTGTCAAAGTCCCCCCTGGCCCCTAACTGTTCATAATTACCAGCCTGATCGGTCTGGAACAGCGTTCCGTCTTTTTCGATGCTGTAGAGGTGATTGTTCAGGGCGACCACGCCGACGGTACTGACCCAGTCACCTTTTTTGCCAATCTGCTTCCACCGCTGGGCAGTAGCTGTCTGAGAGAAAGAACTGGTCAGGATGACCAGAACGCTGATTAATAGTGTTTTCATCTACTACGATAGGCTGCCATAAGTAACGGAAAAGCCTCCCCATGAGGTAGTCCGACGGCGCCGGGCGCCAAGGTAAGTGTTCCGACGAATTGCATCAACCCCATTCGTTCGTAGAGTAATCACGACAGGGCATCATTACCAGCGCACAACCGGATAAAAACCGGGACTCATTCGGCTAAGTGTTTGGCCTGTACGTTACCTTTACAAGTCAAAACAACGACGCGCCCCGTCATGGACCAGTTCTCATACATTGCCAATACTGACGCAGTCTACGTCGATCAGTTGTACCAATCCTACAAACAAGACGCTCAGTCGGTCGACGAAAGCTGGCAACAGTTCTTCAAAGGATTCGAGTTTTCGCTGACCTACGGCGAAACCGCTAACGGTAATCATGCCAATACGACAGCACCAAACGGTACGGCTGTTAACGGTGCGGCTCCCAAAACGAATGGTCAGGCAGTCAAACCAGTTGGTGCTGACCATGCGGAGAAGGAAGTTTCGGTTGCCAGCCTGATTAAAGCCTACCGGTCGCGGGGACACCTGCTGGCCAAAACAAATCCGCTCAAAGCCCGCAAGGACCGTCAGCCCCGC
>JAYTAC010000353.1:0-9556 GCA_043737755.1 Spirosoma sp. | reverse complement strand
CCAAAGCCAAAGCCGATGACCTGCGGCCCGAAGATCACGCCCAGCACCCGGCCGGGCGCGTGGGACAGGCCGACGACATTGCCCGGATGATTCTGTTTCTGATTGCGCCGGAGAATGGGTTCATCACCGGCCAGAACTTTACCGTCGACGGGGGCATGACGGCCAAGATGATTTACGTCTAAACATCGACCCCGGCTGGCGGGTTTATTACCCGAATGTTACCGTTGCCATCTACTTCATCGCTCATGAACATCGAACTCGCCACCGAATCGGAAACGGCCCCGCTGGAGGTCCTTGACTTGCAGGTATTGACCCGCCGGGGCACCGACCGCTCCCTGCTATCGGTGCGTTTTTTGTGCCACAGCGACCGGTATGCCAATCACCTGCACATGCCCACGCTGACGTGGTTCGATGCCAGCCGACTGCAGCAATTTTCGCAGGCATTGGCAACAGCCCAACACCCCGAGACGTGCCGCATCGACCTGACCGACGCGGGACTGCGCCTGACGGGTTCGGTGCGTCGGCTGGCAGAGCGGTGGACTACCGGGCGCACCATCCGCGTTGAGCCGACGCCGGGTGCCGACGCTCAGTTTTCGCCCTTCACCATCCACGCGTCCCACCTCGACGTGACTACCTACGCCGGTAAACTCTACAACCGGCTCTGGGAAGTGTTTACGCGCGGGTGAGACGCGGCCGGTAACTTGTGAATTCAATTCGTCATGGAAAGCCCCAGTCAGGATACCATGTTCCACAAAAAGCGGCATCCCAACCAAGGAGTGCCGCTTTTTCGATAGAGAAAGATTGCGATATTACATCAAATACCCATCGTGCCGCCGAGGGTTGCGTCGCTCCGGCCCGATTGGGTTCCACTGTACGATTGCCCCGACTGGTACGTCTGGCTCGAACCGTCCTGATTGGCATAACGGGTTCCATCGGGATTTACCACGCTGTTCTCAGCCGAATCGCGGCCCGGCGAACCCATATTACCCGACTCATCGTTGGCGCGGTCATTGATGAACGACTCAGCTAACTGCGTCAGCTTTTTGTCCGTATTTTTCTCCTCTTCCAGCGTCTGTTCCAGTAGTCGGGCGGCTTCCGTGTGGCCCATCACCTTCGCCAGCGTTACCAATGAACCGTAGCTGGCAATTTCGTGATGCTCACCCTTCTGACCGGCAATAATCAGCCCCGCGTCGCGCGTCAGCGAACCTGACTCCGTGTTGGTCACAACCATGCGGGCGTCGTCGGCTAATCCGTCGGCCGCTTCGCAAGACCCTTCTTCAGCGTCGATGCCGAGACTTTGGAAAACCTGCTCCAGCCGGGCTACGTGCTGCCGACTCTCATCCTGATGCTGTAAGAACGCGCTGCGCACTTCGTCGGTCGTTGCTGCGTCGGCACTGTCGCCCATGCCTTCAATGCCTTTCCGTTCGGCATAGTACGTGTTCTGTAACTCGGTGACAAACAAGCCGTGCAGACCCTCCTGCGTTGCGGTGTCGTTGCCACCAAAAAAATTCGAAATGCGTTCTCCGAAAGTTGCCATAATCCGTTTGGTTTTGTGGTTAGTAGTTGACTTTCGCTTCCGAATCAACCAAAACCATGCCATCCGCTGACACTCTGCCACTTAGCTTATTCCAACACTATTTTGTGTTTATTTTTTTCTACAATTCTGGTAGAGTATTCCCCCATCCGCTGGTGCCGACCCCGGAGCACAATCCGAACACACAAAGAAATAGTAACGAACGAACGGCATTTACCGCTTTCCCCACTCAGCCAGAAAGTCATCGAACGCTCTTTTCAGGTCGGTTAGCGCATCCGACAGGCCGGTGATATCGGCTGCTTTCAGTTGGCCCTCGGCGGTGCGGGCAATATCGGCGACGCGGGCAATACCAATCGTGCCCGCGCTGCCTTTGAGGGTATGCAGGTGGCTTTTTACGGTTGGAATATCACCGAGCGCGTGTGCGTTGATGGCTCCGTCGACTAATTCAGTCGCTTCGGTTACGAATTCTTCCATGATGCCGTCGACTAACTCCTGCCCGCCAATGCCGCGCAGTTGCCCCACAATGTCGGCGTCGATGATCGGGAGCACGGGTTCAGACGTTAGTACGGACGTCGACGGTTTGGGGAGTTCGGCCGGGGGATTGCCCCGTCTGGCATCAACGATTTCCTTCACTTTGGCAATCAGCGTCTGGGCGCGGATGGGTTTGGCAATGTAATCGTCCATACCCTGGCTGATAAACCGTTCGCGGTCTTCGCGCATCGAGTAGGCCGTCATGGCCACAATGGTCGGCAGAGTTTTGCCGAACTGGTCGCGCAGGTGGCCCGTCGTTTCCACCCCGTCCATGTCGGGCATCTGAATGTCCATGAAAATAACGTCGAATCCCTCCCTCTTTTCCATCTTCCCCCTAACCTGCTCAATAGCCGCCGGACCGCTGTCGGCGGTGGTGACCACGCAGCCCGCTTTGCGCAGAATTTCGCTGGCTACTTTGCGATTCACGGCGTTATCGTCCACCAGCAATACAACGGGGTGATACGCACTGAAGAAGTTGGCGAGCGATATTTCAGCTACTTCGGTGCTTTGCTGCGTCGGGCTGATGGCCGTTTCTTTCAACTCGACCGTAAACCAGAACGTGCTCCCCTGCCCCACCACCGATTCCACGCCGATATCGCCCCTCATGAGTGTAGTTAGTTCTTTGGAGATGGCCAATCCCAGCCCCGTGCCACCGAACGATTTGCGCGACGACGTGTCGACCTGGCTGAACGAGTTGAACAGCAGGTTGATGTTGTCGGGCGAGATACCGATGCCGGAGTCGACCACCCCCACCCGAATCCGGTTGAACTTGCCCCGCTTGCCCACCAACGTGGCCTCCACGCGCACCGCCCCGTTTTCGGTGAATTTGATGGCGTTGGAGGTCAGGTTGGATAGCACCTGCAACAGCCGCGTCTGGTCGGCAATAACGTACTGCGGCAGGTCGGGGCCGAGGTGGTAGGTGAGCGTGTTGTTTTTGGAATTGGCCTGCTGCCCAAACAGCGCGATGAGTTTCTCGAATATCTCCCCAAAGGCCACCGGCGACTCGTTGAGGGCCATTTTACCCGCTTCGATCTTGGACAGGTCCAAAATGTCGTTGAGAATGGTAAGCAGCGTTTCCGACGACCGTTTAATAGTTCGGACGTAGTCGCGCTGCTCAACGTCGAGGGGCGTGTCGTTGAGCAGGTCGATCATGCCGATGACGCCGTTCATGGGCGTTCGGATTTCGTGGCTCATGTTGGCCAAAAACCGCTCCTTCACCTTCAGCGACCGTTCGGCTTCGTCTTTGGCTTTCACCAATTCGAGCGATTGATTTTTAAGCTCTGTAATGTCACGGGCCAGCACCGCCACCACCGACTCACCATCGGGCGCACCCACCGGTACGCCATGGTCCGGCATTCCGTGATCCGGCATTCCAGAGCGACCGGGCGAATCCACCCCGGACCCTTCATTAAGCAGCAGCATATTGAACATAAACTGCCGCTCGGTGCCGTCTTTCCGGCGCATGCTCACCTCAAAGTTGCGCAGGCTGCGGTTGTGCTCCAGTTTGATCATGGCCCGGCGAATCTGAGCTTTGTTCACGAAATAAGGCATGACGTCCTGCCCCAGCACCTCGTCGGGCGTGTAGCCCATGCGCTTGAACACCGACGGGCTGACCATCGTGACGCGGCCGTTGCGGTCCACGCGGGCGTAGATATCCTGAAGGTTTTCGAAAATACCCCGGAATTTCTCTTCGCTCTGTCGGGTCGTTATTTCGGCGCGTTTGCGGTTGGTGATGTCGCGGGCAATGCCGGATACTTCTTCGATCACCCCCCCCGACAGCAGGATCGGGTTTAGCTGAAAGTCGAGCCAGGTTTCGGCCTCGGTAATGCGGTCGCCATCGACGCGGAGCTCAAAGTTCTGAGGGGTTCCCCGGAAGGCCTGCCGGTATTTTTCTTCCAGCACCTTCCGGCCGTCCGGCCCCATCATCCGCCAGCCCATGTTAGGCGTACTGCCTTGCAGCACGGGCATCTGACCGAGGTTACGTTCGAGCAGGCGGGCGTAGTTGGTGTTGAACGAGGTGAGTTGCAGGGCTTTGTTAACCGACCAGATCAGGTAGGTACTGCTGTCGAACATGGCGTTCAGGCGGGCGTTCTGCTTGTCGAGCGCGGCTTCGTCCTGCTTGCGGGCGATGGCCAAGGCCACCTGCCCCGAAATAAACTCCAGCAGTTCGAGATCGCGGGGTCCGTAGGTGCGGGCATCGTCGTAGGATTTGACGCCGATGATGCCCGTAATTTCGTCGCCGATGCGGAGGGGGGCCGTCAGCATCACCTGCGGCTGAAGCTGCCCGTAGAGGTCGATCTGGTGCTGCTCGGCCAATTGGCGGATGTCTTTTTCGTACAGAAACAGCGGTTTGTTGGCTTGAATCGTGTATTCGGTCAGGCCATTGCCGAGTTTTCGCTTGGTGAACCGCATATTGCCACCGAAGTATTCATCGACGTAGTACGGAAACGACAGGTACGTTTTGCTGGAATCGTAGAGAGCGATGAAAAAGTTGCGGGCGTCGATGATGTTACCCAACTCATCGTGAATCTTGTGGTAGAGGTCGTCTAAGCTGGGGGCGTTGATGGTCCAGTTGGCGATGCTGTAGTAAAGTTTCTGCGATTTTTCGGCCCGTACTTTCCCCGTCGTGTCGTGCAAAATGCAGCGGAACGCCGTTGGCCGCCCGTTGTCGAAGCGGCAGTTGACACTGCCCGACAGGAAAATGGTTTTGCCGGACTTGTTCCTGAATACCGTTTCGATATAAGGCATGTGGGCACCCTCCTGAATGCGTTTGAGCAGCGCAAGGGTACTGTCGGCGTTGTCGGGATGCAGCACGTCGCGCAGGTTGAGGGCAGCAATCTCGTCGGAACCGTAGCCCAGCACCTCACGCCAGGCCCGGTTCACGAACATAAATTTGCCGTCGAGGGTCAGCAGTTGGATCAGATCGGAGGTGTTGTCGACTAAGTCCTGCAACTGAGCGTTGGTGCTCGACAACGCCGATGCCACGCGCCGTTTGTTGGTGATGTCCTCGCCGATAATCGTGAACGACGACACATCCCGGCCCGACCTGTTGACAATGAACGAGTTGAGCTGAACGGTACGAACGGCCCCGCTGCGGGCCAGCACCGAAATTTCCTTCTGCTCGGGGAAACCGCCTTTGATCAGGGCATCCTCAAATTCGAGTTCGAGCCGGGCACGGTCGGCAGCGGGGACGAAAATATCGAAGAAGTTTTTGCCGACCACATCGCCCGGTTGCCAGGCCGTGACGCGGCAGGTGTACGGATTTACGTAGCTGAGCGTACCGTCGCGCTCGATGGTGACACCCACGAGGTTAAGCTGGTCGACCGTCTGGCGGACGTCGAAGGCCGGTTGCGGGTCCGTTGTGGCTGCATCGTCGCGTTCGGTGCGGAGCCGCTGGATTTCGGCGACTAATTCATCGTTGGTTTTGGCAGACCACATACGGGCAATCGGTAAGTTGGACAGTAGATAAGTTGGTGAGCAGGCCCGGACACAGTGCATAGTTCCGGGGCAATCTCGCCTAACCGATTAACTTTGTTGAAAACACCTAAATTTACAAAAAATGCTGACCCCACCCACCAGAACACCGGGCGTTGCTCTAAAATATCATTCCCGATGATTATGCGCCAATGCGTTGTGTACTGTCTGCTCTTTATGGTCCTGACAGGCTGTGAACCGTTCGACCTGACCAAGAAAAACTTCCCCGCCTGCGTTAAGCCCACGGCCGATATCGGCTTTACAACGGACCGCTTGGACATCACGCTGTTTCTGAAAGATCCCCAGGGCGACATTGGGGCGGTGGGCTGGGACCCCGGCGACAGCAAAGGCAAAAACCGCGTGGGCGCACGGGTAACGTATAATTACGAGAAAGCAGGCACCTACCTCGTTACAATGGTGCTCGTCAACTCCTGCGACGACAAATTCACCAAAACTGCTCAAATCACCGTCACCAACTAACGCCCGGCTTCTCGCCCGATCAGACTGTCCCAAACAGCCTTTGGCTATTGGTCTAAAATCGTGCTGTGGCTCAAACAGCCAGAGACTGTTTAGGACAGTCTGATCGGTCAATAGTGGTAACGTTTTGCAAATTCCTACCTCATCCGTCATGCGTTTTATCTTCCTTTTTTGCGCGGGTTTATTGCTGTCGTTGTCCGGTCGGGCGCAGGAGCGCATCCGCAATGTTCGGATGCGCGTGACCGACTCGTCGCAGCTCGAAATCCGGTATGACCTCATCAACACCCGGCCCGGCGATTCGATCTACGTGGAGGTCAGGAGCCGGTTGAGGGGTCTGCTGCGCATTTTGCCGGAGTTTGTGCGGGGCGACGTGGGCAGGCGGGTCGTGGCCGGTTCTGATCGGCGCATCGTCTGGAGTGCCTTCGCCAACGGCTATTCGCTGAACGAAGAAATCCGGGCAACGGTGCTCGTCAGAACGAACCCGTCGGCACTCCTCCGCCCTGCCGAACCGGTTATGGCTGTGAAGCCGCAGCTCCGCGCCGACCGCCCCACGCCGAACGTTGCTCAGCCCCCCACCCAACCCGGCTCCGTGGCCGTCACTCCCGCTCCCGTTGAAGCCCGGCCTGGATTGGCCCGGCCTGGATTGGCCCGGCCGAACGCCACTACCCCGGCTCTGCCCAATCCTGCTTCAGAACCGGATACGGTTACCACCCGAAAAAAACGATACGCCGGGCCGGCGTGGGCATTGTTATCGGCGGTGGCACCGGGCTTTGGCAATATATTCGTGCAAACGCCCCGGCCCCGGCTTGGTTTCCGGCCGCTGCTGGCCGTTGGCTGCTATGGCCTGTTGGTGTATGGGTTGCAGCAACGGCAGCAGTCGCGCGATGCGTATGCGGTGTATCTGGACCAGAAAAACGCTGAAACTGCCGAACCGTTTTACCAGAGCGCCAATAGCCAGTATCACCGTTATTATTTAGCCACGCGGGGGGCCATCGCCATAGCCGCTGCCGACGTTATCCTGACCTTTTTCAGGGGTATGCATAACGTTCGGACGGCTGCCGTCAATCGCCCGCCGTCCGTCACGCTCCGGCCGGGGCTACAGGCCGGGCAACCAATGGCCGTGGTACGCTGCTCATTCTGATCTAACCCACCCCAACCATGCGTCTGTTTTACCTGATTAGTTTTTTCGCCTGCCCGTTTATCGGCAGCAGTTTTGCGCAATCGACGGAACCAACCCCGCGCACGAGAACCAGATCGGTTATCTACCAGGCCTCCAGCGACTGGCAGCAGGTAACCTTCAAATCGACCCGGCTGCGCCCGTCCGCGCCGGGCGCAACAGGCTATCGGCCTGCGTTCACGGGCGATTTCGCCACCAACCGCAATGGCTGGCGGGCAGGCAACCAGGGCGACTACAATTATCAGATCGGGCTGGGCAAATACAGCATCCGCAAGCGGAACGCGAACACCAAACAAACGGCATTCAGCTACGTCCCGCTCCCCACCGAGCTGAATCTTAATGTCGCCCGAGATTTCACTATTAAAGTTGACGTGGTGGCCGACTCGGGCCGGGTTCCGACGGGAGGGCTGCTGTTCGGCGTGTTGGATTCACTGAATTACTGCGCCTTCTCGCTGAACAGCACGGGTGAGGTGTCCATCATGCGGGTTGCCAACGGTGTCACTTTCAGCGATTATATGCCGGGCGACTATTTCAAACCGGGTGTTCTGCTCGAAAAAAACCGCGACCGACTTATGATCCGGCGCCACGATGACACCCTGCACTTTTACATCAACGACCAGGAAATCCGTACCAGTCCCTACCCGTTCAGGATGCTGTCGGGCAATGGCATCGGCCTGACCACAACGGGCTACTGGACCTCGTTTCAGAAGCTGACCGTGACGCTCGGACCCTGACCGGCTTTAGAATCAGACTTTTTACGCGGCTTGTCGGAAGCGGAGAAAAGGCCTGACGTTGATAATTTCCCTGCCCTCAATACGCACACCTGTTTATAATCCCACCGTTCCAAACCGTATTGTTTCCAATGAGAGAAGAATCATCCGGCGTCCTCGCCCGGCTCAGCCGATGGTACGACGTGCTGTCGACCGAAAATAACATCAGCCGAATCGAGCGGGCCATCATCAGCTTCGCATTAGTTGGGTTCGCCCTGCACCTGCTACTGATTTTTCTGGCCCGCCACGGTGCATTCGGGGCGGATATGCTGCTCCAGCTGCAAACCAATTACCTCAAAGCCATCTACACGCCGTTCAGCATCATCCTGTTTTATGAGGTGCTGACCTTAGTCATCATCCTGCCCCGGAGCATTGCCATTTTCATCGGCAAACAGTACGAGATCATCACCCTGATTACGATCCGCAGTTTCTTCCACGACATCGCCGACTACGACCTCGACAAGCCGGAGATATATACGTTTGATTTCCTCGGCGAAATAAGCTTAGACCTTGCCGGTGCGCTGCTGTTATTTTTCCTGACTACGTTGTATTACCGGATTTTTGCGGGGATCAAAAAATTGCGGGCCGACCCATCCTCGAAGCGTACGCGCATTATTCAGATCAAAAAAGCCGCTGCCGTGATTCTGAGCGGGCTGCTACTGATGCTCTCGGTGGTGAGTTTGACGGGCTGGTTAGAGGAACTGTACCAGGCGGGGGTCACGGGCGGGGATTTTCCGAACCCGAATGGCGTGTTCTACAACGATTTTTTCACCGCTATGATCTTCGTGGACGTGTTCCTGCTCATCCTGTCGTTTATCTACTCGGGGACGTATGACCTCATTTTTCGCAACGCCGGTTTCGTCATCTCAACCATTTTGGTGCGCGTTGCCCTCACCGCCGAGCGGCCCTTCACCATCTATTTCGCGCTGACGGCCGTGCTGTTCGGCGTGTTGCTGATTGCGCTTTTCGCTTTTTACAACAAATCAGGCAGCGGACTCATCGACGTGCCCGACGATGCGGAATAACACCGGATGGTCAGCAGTAACCACCCAACCCGTAGTGAGTTAATTGACAGAAGGCTATTTTTGCACCAGTTGTCCGCATTTCCGTTCAAAACCAAAACCGAACCAATAACCCCATACGATCATGGCAAAAAGTCAGGACGCCAAGAAGAGCGCGAAAAAAGAACCGGCGAAGACGCCCAAAGAGAAAAAAGAAGAAAAACGCGAGAAGAAAGCCAAGAAAGATTAACCAAAGAATCGACCCGGCCTGTACGTACAGACCGGGCCACTTTTTTTGCGAGGCTATATGAGTACGTACACAACGTCAGCGCAGCGTATCTTTTCTGGCTTTTCCCAACGGCACAGCCACACCAAAAGCCCGTGGGTCGGTGGGGCGGCTTGTCCGGCGACGCTTGTTTCCTTTTCGCTCGGGAAGCGGCACCGCGTTCGGGTTGGGCGATGACTGGAGCAGCGTTCCCGGACCGGACAGGGGCGTGTCGATGCCCGGTATCTGTACCGCCGGGCGGGACGACGGCTCAGGTCTGCGCGTGGAGTCAGTCTGGGCCACGCAAACCGAAGCGCACAGGCTGAA
>JAYTAC010000352.1:0-9566 GCA_043737755.1 Spirosoma sp. | reverse complement strand
AAGAGCGAGGAGCGAAGTCGGGCAATGTGAGTCACGTTACAAAGCACGTACTTCGCCCTCGCTTTTGCTATCCTAAGCCCCCAATGTCCAGCACTGAGGAGTAGGAAAGCATTAAGAGTCGACGGAAGTTAGCGGGTTGGGACAATGACTATTTACTCAAAGTGCTAACCGCTATTCAAATGCGTTTAACCTGACAGAAATACTTGTCTGAGTCAATTATGTACCTCATCTGTATCTTACAAGATATAGATTTCAATGAAATCACTGATTTTCAGAGGCTTATTAAAACAAGTTACATTCTGCATCGGCAAGTAATCCTGCCCGGTACACTGTCGCCGATGATGAGCAGGTAAAGCTTATCACTGGCGAGACCCGTCGAAATTTGGCGTACTCATACCATCAACAGCCGCCAAACGCCCGAAATCAGTAGAAGAATTAATCCCACCGGGGTCAGCACTTTCCAGCACAGGTGCATCATCTGATCGACCCGGACACGGGGGAATGTCCACCGGACCCACATTTGTATCAACACCATAAAATAGACTTTGCCCAGCAGCCAGAACCCGCCCGTGAGGTTGCCCCAGACGGTGCCCGGTGCGCCACTCGTCCAGTCAGCGAGTTGTAGTGGTCCCAAGTTGGGCAGGGGCGTGTTCCAGCTACCCAGAAACAGCACCACGCCCAGAAACGACACTAACAGCATCATGGCGTACTCGGACAGGTAGAGTAAGGCAAAGCGCATCCCCGAGTACTCAGTATGGAAACCGCCCACAATCTCTGATTCACCCTCGGGCAGATCGAACGGGGCGCGGTTGCTTTCGGCTAATGTGCAGATGAAGAAGACGACGTAAGCGACCAGCAGAAACGGGTTGCGCAGGATGTTCCAGCTAAATATGCCGCCCCAGCCCGTCACGTCCACGCCCAGTGCTTTCAGCCCGAACAGGTAGTTGGTGCCGGTGGTGTAGATGCCCTGCTGGAAGCTGATTTCTTGTAGATTGAGTGTCTGACCGATCATAACGACGCACAGGATGGTCAGGCCCAGCGGAATTTCGTAGGAGATAATCTGGGCCACCGACCGCATGGCCCCGAACAGGGAGTACTTGTTGTTCGATCCCCAGCCTGCCATCAGAATCCCCACCACGTCGAACGACACAATCGCCATGAGGTAAAAAACGCCCACGGCCGCGCCCGATCCCTGCAAGTCGGGCGTGAGGGGCAGCACCGCAAAGCCCGCAAACACCGATGCGAAAATAACGGCCGGGGCCAGCAGAAACAGCCGCCGGTCGGCCGCCGTGGGCACGATATCTTCTTTCTGAAGAAGTTTCAGCAGGTCGGCGAAAAGCTGGAGCAGGCCCCATTTGCCCGTTTCCATGGGGCCCAGCCGGTCCTGCATAAACGCCGACACCTTGCGTTCGGTATAGACGCCGACGATGACGAAGCCGGAGGCCAGAGCGAGAAAAATAGGGAGAGCGAGCACGATGTAACGCGGACTTCAGTCCGTTTTTCATACGTAGTGATACTAAGAAAAAACGGACTGAAGTCCGTGATACCTCAAAATTCCGCTTGTTTGGGTGCCCGTGGGAAAGGAATCACGTCGCGGATGTTGCCCATGCCCGTTACGAACAGCACTAATCGCTCAAAACCCAGTCCAAAACCCGCGTGGGGTGCCGACCCGAACCGGCGCGTGTCCAGATACCACCACAGCGTATCCGGTTCGATGCCCACTTCGTGCATTCGGGCGGTGAGTTTGTTGAGGTCGTCTTCGCGCTGCGAACCGCCGATGATCTCGCCGATGCCTGGAAACAAGACGTCCATTGCCCGTACGGTTTCGCCGAAAACATCACCCCGCGCGTTGGTGGCCGGTGCGTCGTCCTGCTTCATGTAGAACGCCTTGATGTTGCGGGGGTAGTTGGTCAGGATCACCGGTTTTTTGAAGTGCTTTTCCACTAAGTACCGCTCGTGTTCCGACTGCAAATCGACTCCCCAGCTTACTTCGTACTGAAACTGCCCTTTTTTGGCTGGTTTCGAGTTGATCAGAATCTCGACGGCTTCGGTATACGTGATCCGCTCGAACTCGTTGCTGATTACGAACTGGAGTTTTTCGAGCAGCCCCAGTTCGCTTTGCTCTTCTTTCTTTTTTGTTTTCTCTTCCTCTGCCAGGCGATTATCCAGAAACGCCAGGTCGTCGGCGCAGTGCTGCACGGCGTAGCGGATCACGGTTTTGACGAAGTCCTCGGCCAGGTTCATGTTATCGTCCAACTCGAAAAATGCCACCTCCGGCTCAATCATCCAGAACTCGGCGAGGTGGCGGGTGGTGTTGGAGTTCTCGGCCCGGAACGTCGGCCCGAACGTATAGATTTTGCCCAGTGCCAGCGCGGCTAATTCGCCCTCCAACTGTCCCGAGACGGTCAGGTTGGTTTCGCGGCCGAAAAAATCCTGGCCGTAATCGACCTTGCCGTCGTCGGTGAGGGGTGGTTTGATGGCGTCGAGAGTCGTCACGCGGAACATCTCGCCCGCGCCCTCGGCGTCCGAGGCCGTAATGATGGGCGTGTGAAGGTTGACGAACCCGTTGTCGTTGAAGTATTTATGAACCGCAAAGGCCAGCGCGTGCCGGACCCGCAGAATGGCACCGAAGGTGTTGGTTCGCGGACGCAGGTGCGCAATTTCGCGCAGGAACTCCAACGAGTGTCGCTTGGGTTGCAGGGGGTATTTGTCGGGGTCGGCCGTGCCGTAGACGTGGACGTGGGTGATTTTCAGCTCGACTGACTGCCCGGCTCCGGGCGAAGCTGCCAACTGACCTGTGATGGCTACGCAGGCCCCGGTCGTAATGAGTTTCAGGGTCTCGTCGGGGAGTTGACCCGCTTCTGCAACGGCCTGAATAGTGTTGATCGTTGAGCCGTCGTTGAGAGCAATAAACACAGCGTTCTTGCTTTCGCGCTTGGTGCGAACCCAGCCTTTGATGGTGACAGGGTTGCCGGGCTGGGCCGTTTTTAGTATGTGCTGGATGGATTGATAACTCATGCTGCGGCAACGGGATGATAAATACAGCCGCAAAAATAAACATTATCGCGCAGACTTGCGGCTTAGGGGTCAGCAGTCCGGCACTATGCCCACTTGCGGTCGGTTCACCACGTCAGGTTGGCAGACCACCGTTCCCGGTTCAGCGACTCCGTCAGGTAGGCAAATTCACTCGCCCGAATCTCCAGCCGGGCACACAGCGGAAAACTGACGGGCCAGTCCCACCAGGCTGGCACCTGATCGAAACCAAACTCCAGATCGAGATAGATCGTACCGGCGTCGGAACCGGTGGTGCGGCTTAGCCGACGGACATCGCCCGCCAGCAGAAGTGGCGTTGCGCCATCGTTGGCCGTGAGCCAGTTTTGAATCGAGACGAGTTCAGATTCGGTGAAGAGCGTCGAGAAGTGCAATCGTAGAGGTTGCGTCCGGGCTTCATGCGAGGGCGGACGGCGGGGCCAAATCGTACCGCTCAGGGACACCTCTTCTTTGTCGAAGTTGAGACCGAACGATAGCGTACAAATTTCGCCCTGAAAACGCATGGTGGCTAATGATGTTATAATTGCAGTGGTATTTTTGCAATCAGTAAAATTAACTCCTTTTCAGACCACCAACACTAAAGAATGGTTTATTGTTGAAGATTAGTTAAACAAACAAACTTCGTGTCTTCACTCGTTACCCGCTGATAATATGGTTCTTATGCTCTATATCGTCCGTCATGCCAAAGCCGAAGACCGGGCTACGTTCATGGTCGATCACGACCGCCAACTGACGCCCGAAGGTACCATAGCCGCAGCCCGCATTGGCCGTTACCTGCACGGTAAATTGGTGAAACCCGATGTAATCGTGAGCAGCACGGCCCCCCGCGCGGCCGATACGGCCCGTATATTGGCTGAGCAGCTTGGCTATGACCCCGCTCAGATTCAACTGAAGGAAACCCTGTTCGATGGTGGTCCCAAAGCATACTTGTCCGTCGTGAACGCGCTGCCCGCCGGGGTGCAGTCGGCCATGATTGTGGGCCATAATCCCGACGTGTCGTATTTTGCCGAATT
Organism: Spirosoma sp.; assembly: GCA_043737755.1. GTDB lineage: Bacteria > Bacteroidota > Bacteroidia > Cytophagales > Spirosomataceae > Spirosoma. The sequence goes on along the minus strand of JAYTAC010000352.1, from coordinate 5,502 downwards.
CCTGATCCATCAGTCCACTGGTTCGATGAGCAAAGGGGCAGTCATCGCCGTAACGTTCGAGGACCTGAACTGGACCGACGTGTCGGGCCGGACGGGCAGCGTGGCGTTTCAACTAAGTCCGAAGCAACTAAACAATGATCAGTGACCAGTTCCACATGGCTGATAGCTGGTCACTGGCTACTGATAATTGATAACTGATATCATGAACCGCAACCGTCGTATTTTCATCGTTGTTTTCGTTGTTTTCACCACTATCGTTGCGTTGCTGGCCATCGACATGGGCAGCCGGACTACTGCCCCCTGGAACCGACGCCGACAGGCTGAACGAGCGTTCCCTGCCGGTAAAAACGATATCGTCATTGATTCACTCACGGCCGATACGCTGCTGATTCCCTGATTGTTATGCTTCAACTCGTGGCCATTCATCACGTAGCCATCATTTGCCGCGACTACGATATCTCAAAACATTTTTATACCCAGACGCTGGGTCTGACCGTGTTGAGCGAGGTCTATCGGTCCGAACGGCAGTCGCACAAACTCGACCTGGCTCTGAATGGACAGTACGTGATCGAGTTGTTTTCTTTTCCCGGTCCGCCCCCGCGTCCGTCGCGACCCGAAGCATTGGGTCTGCGTCATTTGGCCTTCGCCGTTGCTGATCTGGGCGCGGCCGTGGCACACCTGAGCGAACAGGGCGTCATGACCGAACCTATCCGTGTCGACGAGCATACCGGCCGACGCTTTACTTTCTTTGCCGACCCGGATGGCTTGCCGCTGGAATTGTATGAGTGCGTGGGCAGGTAAGCGTTGGTCAAACTTTACCGAAGTTTTGGAGCTTTGGCAAAGTTTGACTACCACTTACCTGCCCAACACCCCCGTCAGCACACCAACGAGCGCATCGACGTCGTCGGGCGTGTTGTAGAGATGCGGGGCAATGCGCAGTACCCGTCCCCGCGCCGACACCGATATTTTTTCTGCCTGCAAAGCCGCTGCTACCGCCATCGGGTCGGCGTGGTCGGGGAGCCACAACCCCACGAGGTGATGACTCCGGCCGGTGCTGCCATTGGCTGGCTCAACCTGGCAACCGAGTGATTCCAGCGCGGGCAGGGCATCGGCCAGCAGATTTTCAGCGTATGCCTGAATGCGTTCGGGTTGCCAGTCGAGGAGCTGCGTCAGGGCCGTTTCGAGCATGGGCATCTGGATGAAGTGCGAGTGCTCACCCACGTTATACCGGTACGCTTTGGGGCGGTAGGCGGGCTGGTAGTCCGTCAGGCGGTGAAACTGATTGCTGTCGAGCCGGTTCATCCAGCCTTCTTCGAGCGGAATGCCATCGTCGAAGGCAGGGCCGTAGTAGGCCAATCCGAGCGAGTAGGGACCCATCAGCCATTTGTAGGCCGCGCAGATCACGGCATCGGGCCGGACAGTGCTGAGGTCGAGCGGCATGGCACCAATCGACTGCGTTCCGTCGACGGCTAACCACGCGCCCACCGCCCGCGCCCGCTGCCCGATGGCTTCCAGATCGAAGCGAACGCCATACATCCAATGCACCGCCGGAACGACGACCAAGGCCGTATCGGGTCCGATGGCATCCAGCAGCCGCTCGTTCCAAGTCGGGCCTTTGGGAAATTCGGCGGGCATGGCCACCACCGTAACCGTCAGGCTGAGTTCGGCACAGACGCGCTCCCAGGCATACACATCACTTGGAAACTCACTGTCGACCAGCACGATACGTTGCCCCGGCCCGATGCCTGGTTTGCGCGGCAGGTTGCGGGCCACCACGCCCATGCCGTAGGACACGGACGGAATAACGGCAATCCGGTCGGGCGGTCGGATTGCCGCATCACCGGCGTTCCGGTCAGCCGCACCAATAAGTTCAGAAAACAACGCCCGAACGCGAATGGCCCCGCTGAAAAAATCGTCGGGATGCAAACCAAACGGGTTGGCGTGCCGGGTCAGGGCGTCGTGCCCGGCTTGCTCCACGGCCCGGCTGAAGGGCGAACGGGTGGCGCAGTTGAGGTAATGAATGCCATCGGGCAGCGAAAAGAGACTTTTTTGTTCGGTAAGAGCAGTGGCTTCGGCGATCATGGCTGGGGAGAATGAAAGTACAAGATATAAAAAAAGTAGTGGTGGGTTTGGCACGGGTTTTGTTAATGGATAGTCAAAACAGTAAATAATTCTCATAGAAAATAGAATGACTTACCGTAAAGTGCCAGTAGAGCGTATGGCGAAGCTATTTAGTCAAGCCATACGTTCATCTAAACGCATCAGTAGTTAACCGGCTTCAGTGGTCGTTAACGTTCGACATAAAGAAATTCATGTAGTTTTGGGTTAGTTGGGTTGACGGTTCCCCGCTGCTGGTTTCAGTAGCGGGGACTTTTTTTTGAAAGTCGGCTGACGTGAGCATGTTGTTCGCGCCAGCCGACTTTCTGACCGCTCGGGCGGCCCCGTCTCGACTTTTTACAATCTTCGACTTCTGGGATGAAATTCTTTCAACGTCTGCTGCAAATAATCGCGGTCGAGGTGGGTGTAGATCTCGGTGGTCGTGATGGATTCGTGGCCGAGCATCTGCTGCACGGCCCGCAGGTCGGCCCCGCCTTCGATGAGGTGCGTGGCGAACGAGTGCCGAAACGTGTGGGGGCTGATCGTTTTTTTGATGCCCACCGCAGCCGCCAATTTCTTAATCGTCGTGAACACCGTGATGCGCGAAAGCTGACTGCCGCGCAGGTTCAAAAAAATCGTGTCTTCGTCACCCTTCTGCACCGGCAGCGCAGCCCGGACGTGATCGACGTAGAGCCGGGTGTAGTGCATGGCGTCCTGGCCGATGGGCACCAACCGGACTTTGTCGCCCTTGCCCAGCACCCGGATAAAACCCGCGTCGAAGTAGCAGTTGGTAAGCCTAAGTCCCGTTAGTTCGGACACGCGCAGGCCCGAACTATACAGCACTTCGAGGATGGCCCGATCGCGGGTGCCGCCGGGCGTGGAGAGGTCGATGGCGTCGAGCATCGCTTCTATTTCGGGAAAGTTGAGCGTATCGGGCAGTTTGCGGCCGAGTTTCGGTGCTTCGAGCAGTTGCGTCGGGTCGTGCTGAATCAGGTTTTCGAGCAGCAGGTATTTGAAAAACGACTTTAGCCCCGACAGTATTCGCGCCTGACTGTGGGCCGCTAATCCCAACTCGCCGAGGTATTTCAGGAAATTCACCAACTGCTTCTCCGTCACCTGCATCGGCGACAGGGCCGGATCGGTCAGCAGAATGAACTCGTGAAGTTTTTCGGCGTCGTGCAAATAAGCCTCCACCGAGTTCTCGGCCAATGACCGTTCCAGCTTAAGGTAGTTCCTGAAGGCGTTTATATAACTTTGCCACATAGTTTATCAACACGGAGTCACGGAGGTTTACACGGAGAACACAGAGATGTCAAGTATTTTTCTCCGCATTCTCCGTATTCTCCGTGTAAATCTCCGTGAATCCGTCGGTCCGCCGGTGCGGTTTAGGTCTCTTATCCATGAAATCCATCCTGATTATCAACGGTCCCAATCTGAACCTGCTGGGCAGGCGCGAACCGGACATTTACGGCAGTCGCTCGTTTGTCGATTACCTGAAAACCATCGAAGTACTGTTTCCTGACGTGCAACTACGGTATTTTCAGTCGAATCACGAGGGCGAACTGCTCGACAAGATTCACGAGCTGGGTTTCGAGGTGGACGGCATCGTGATCAACGCGGGTGCGCTGACCCACACGTCCATTGCGCTGGCCGATGCGCTGTCGGCGGTGACGGCTCCGGCGGTGGAGGTGCATATTTCCAATGTCCACGCCCGCGAACCCTTCCGGCACCATAGCTACCTGTCGGCCAACTGCAAAGGCGTCATCGTCGGTCTGGGCCTGACGGGCTATGAATTGGCCGTGCGCTACCTTATTAGCTATCAATTACCAGCTATCAGTTGACATTGCTTTTCGATACGATCCACACGTTGATAACTGGCTACTGACAACTGTTCACTGACATGATTACCTTTTACCCCGGTCCGTCGAAAGTGTATCCGCAGGTGGCCGACTATGCCGCCGAAGCCGTGCGGTCGGGTATTGTGAGCCTGAATCACCGCAGTGCCGAGTTTATGGCTGTTGTGCGGGAAACCGTCCGGCTGCTGCACGAAAAATTAGACATTCCGGCTTATTACCACGTTGCGCTGGTGTCGTCGGCCACAGAGTGTTGGGAGATTGTGGCGCAGTCGCTGACGGCCGAAACCAGTTTGCACCCGTACAAAGGGGCATTCGGCAAGAAATGGGCCGAGTACGCTCACCGAATCAAGCTGCCGGTAAATCCGGACGACGCCGACGTGCTGTGCATTGTGCAGAACGAAACGGCCAACGGTACGCAGGTGAGCATGGCGTTGCTGGGGCAGTTTCGGCGGGAGTTCTCCGGTATCATCGCCGTTGATGCCGTGTCGTCGATGGCGGGCGTGGCCTTCGAGTGGTCGCTGGCCGATGTCTGGTTTGCCTCGGTGCAGAAGTGTTTCGGACTACCGGCGGGCTTGGCCGTGCTGGTCTACTCACCCGACGCGCTGAAGCGGGCGCAGCAAATTGGGGAGACCGCCCACTACAACAGTTTGCTGTTCATCCACGAAAATTTTCAGAAATTTCAGACACCCTACACGCCCAACGGCCTGGGAATTTACCTGCTCATGCGCGTATTGCAGCAGGTGCCGCCCATTGCTGAGGTCGACGCCATAATCAAAAAACGGGCGGCTGACTGGTACGTTTTTTTCGACCGGGAAATAACAGACCGCTTCAACCTGCTCATCACCGACCCGGCCCTTCGGTCAGACACGGTGATTGCCGTTGCCGGGTCGGAAGCCGACATCAGCGCGGTGAAAATGGCGGCCCGGCAAGCGGGTATTGTGCTCGGCAACGGCTACGGCGAGGATAAAAACACGACGTTCCGCATTGCCAATTTCCCGGCCATCACCAATGGTGAGATCGACCGGCTGCGTCAGTTTTTGCGGGATTTCCGGTAATTTTGCACCATGTCATTCAGTTTCAAAGAGATCATTTCCGTCACGCTCATCCTGTTTTCGGTCATCGACGTGATCGGTTCGCTGCCAGTTATCATCGACCTGCGCAAGAAAGTGGGTAAAATAGAATCCGAGCGGGCCACCATCGTGTCGGGGGTGCTGATGGTCTCGTTTTTGTTCGTGGGCGAACGAATTTTGAGTTTGTTCGGTGTCGACGTGGCGTCCTTTGCCGTGGCGGGTGCTCTGATTATTTTTCTGATCGGACTGGAGATGATCTTGGGCCGCACCATCTTCAAGCCCGACGAAACCACGGGTAGCTCGTCGCACATTGTCCCGATTGCCTTCCCGCTCATTGCCGGAGCCGGTACGCTGACGACAATCATCTCGCTGCGGGCCGAGTACCAGACCGTCAACATCATCGTCGGCATTGTCATCAACCTGATTCTGATTTACGCCGTGCTGAAATCGTCGGAGTGGCTCGAGGATCGGATGGGGCC
>JAYTAC010000351.1:0-1487 GCA_043737755.1 Spirosoma sp. | reverse complement strand
GCATGAGCGATTTGCTGGCCTTATCGGGTCAGGCATACGATATCAACATCGACGTGTTCAATCAGCTACAGTACACCATTACGGGCTGGCCGGGCGGCAAACCCAACGCTGATGACACCAACCGGCCCGAACGCGCCCTGCCCGCCCAAAAACGCTGCCTTATTTTCAGTCCCCACCCCGACGACGATATCATTTCGATGGGCGGCACGTTCCAGCGGCTCCGCGATCAGGGCCACGATGTTCACGTTGGCTATCAGACGTCAGGCAACATCGCCGTGGCCGACGACGAAGCCCTGCGCTTTGCCGATTACGTCGTGGATTTCAATTCAAAATTCGGCATCGAAAGCCCCGAAGCGACCCGGATTTTTCGGGACGCGGCCATGTCCCTGCGCGAGAAAAGCGACTCTGAGATGGACACCGCCGAAGTGCGCTACGTGAAAGGACTGATTCGGATGGGTGAAGCCAAATCGACCTGCCGGTTTGTGGGCGTTCCCGTCGACCACGCGCACTTTCTGAACATGCCGTTCTACGAAACAGGAACGGTGGCCAAGAAACCACTGAGCGAAGCCGACATTCTCATCACGATGGCTCTGATTGAAGAAGTCAAGCCGCACCAGATTTACGCGGCCGGTGACCTCGCCGATCCGCACGGCACGCACAAAGTCTGCTTAGACGCCGTGCTGGAGGCCGTCCGGCGTTTACGCCCGGAAAACTTCATGAAAGATTGCTGGGTGTGGCTCTACCGGGGGGCGTGGGCCGAGTGGGACATTCACGAGATCGAAATGGCGGTGCCAATGTCGCCCGATCAGGTAATGCGAAAGCGGCTGGGTATTTTCAAGCATCAATCCCAAAAGGACGGCGTCGTGTATCAGGGCACCGATTCGCGCGAGTTCTGGCAGCGGGCCGAAGAACGAAACCGCACCACAGCCGCCCTCTACAACCGGCTCGGCTTAGCTGAATACGAAGCGATGGAAGCGTTTGTGCGGTGGAGGGGGTAGGGCCGGGGGTATCACGGACTTCAGTCCGTATTTAGTAAACGCAAATATGGACTGAAGTCCGTGATACCATCATGCTTGTCACGGAATACTACCGTAATTTACCTCACTGGCAGCATGTCGGGGCAACTTTCTTCATCACGTTTAATCTGAGAGGGGCCATTCCACGTGAGGTATATGAGCGGTTGGCTGAAGAAAAACAACTTTCCTTGACTGCCATCGGTAGGTTTGGAAGCAGCACTGACCAACTCTACAACGAGCACAAACGACATTTTACCCGTGTAGATCGCGTTTTGGATACCTGCCGACATGGGCCTGACTGGCTCGGTCGAGCGGATATAGCGGATGCGATAAAAACCAAAATACATCAGTACGATGGTGCAATGTACGACCTGTTGGCCTGCTGCGTGATGTCAAATCACGTGCATATTGTGGTTGATTCGGCCGTTCAGTTAGACGTACTTGGCCCCAACGATACTATCACGTCGGCAA
>JAYTAC010000350.1:0-3955 GCA_043737755.1 Spirosoma sp. | reverse complement strand
ACATACGACAACAGCGTTCCGGCCCGCGTGTCACGATTCAGGAACGCGTAGGACAGTTGGCTGACATGGTAATACGGAAACACCGCCACCCGCCGAACGCCAAATCCACGGACCGCGAGCGAGTCGGCAAATTCGGCGGTGGTGAACACCCGTTGCGGGCTAAGCCGTACTGCAATCCGCAGGGCCGAGTCGGAGCGGACAAAGCGGGTCGGGCCATTAACGTAGAACTCGTACGACCAGAAACTGCCCCCGCCAACCCCCGTGCCGGGCATGTAGAGCAGCGTTGGCAGCCGTGCCGAATTGGGTTGATCGTTCACGTAGCGGGCGGCCGTCATTCCCGCCTGGTAGTGCATGAGCGTTGGATAAACAGACTGATTCAGTACCCGTGCCAGGATAAACATGACGCCCACCATCCGGCCCATCAGCGAAAGCAAGTTGTTTTGCCGAAACAACCGGAACGTGAGCAACGCAGCAACAATGATCCAGATCAATGCCGACTCGGGCGGGCGGGGTCGCTCCGGCTTCACAATAAGCAATAAACCAATGGATAGGCCAATTAATACCACCCCCAGAATCGTTTGGCCGATGGTCCACCAGCGCAGACTGATGGGTTTCAGACCAACTACGAATTGCGCCGTGATAATGGCGAAGAACGGGAACACAATGTTCATGTAATGCGGCAACTGGAAGCCCGACAGCGAAAACAGCGCGAACGTTGCCAGCCCCGACCCCAGCGACACGTATTCAGGATAAGCGACGTATGCCATACCTCCAAGATATGGCATACGTCGCTTATCCTGAATACGTCGTACCAATCCCGCCAATGTCCGTCCCACGCCCGCGTACAGCGGCAGCGACCACGGCAAAAACGCCCACAACAGCGTGTGGACGAAGAAAAACTTATCACCCGCCCCTTTGATTGGCCCCGTGTTGAAGAACCGCCCGAACTGACTATCCCAGAAAAAAAACCGGACACCCGACACATTTTTTTCCCCAAAAACGACCTTCTCCGGGTGCAGATCGAACTGCTGGTAAAGACAGTAAATTTCAGGGAGCGTGAACAGAAACGACAGCCCGACGGCCACGTACCAGCGTAGTTTCAGGAGTTCGCGCCACTGACCCGTCACGAGCCAGTGCAACACGAGTCCCGCGCCAATCGGCACCAGCACAAACACGCCTTTGGTCATCAGGGCGCAGCCGGTGAGGAGGGAGCCGAGAAGCAAGTGCGTAGCCACCCCACCCCTCCGCAACGGCGGACCGCCCTTGAAGAAAGGGGTGGGGCGGTCGGCCGCTGCCGTGGGGTAGTTCACCCGCCAGAAATGATACACCGCCCCGATAATCAAGCCCATCAGGTACGGCTCGGCCCGCACGTCGAAGTTGGACAATACGCCGTGAAAAGCCGTCAGCAACACCAGCGTGGCCACCTGCGCCACGAGTTTGGAGTGCGTCAGCCGGGCAAACCGGTACGTGTAACCGACGCTGGCAATGAAAAACAGCAGGGCCGGAAACTTGTAGGCGAACGTGTTGATGCCGAAAACCCGAAAACTCACGGCCGTCACCCAGAACGGAAAATGCGGCTTGTCGAGCCAGTCAGTACCGACGGCGTAAAGGTTAACAAAATCGCCCGACTGCGCCATCACTTTGGCAATGTTGGCATACAACGCACCGTCGGGTTCCAGAATGGGCGGGAACAGCCCGGTGGCGTTCAGGAGGATACCAACCGTTGCCACCGCGTAGAACCAGCGGTCGGGGAAGGGTGTCGGGAGGGGGCGTTGTTCGGAGCCGGGCATTGGTAAAAAGTGGACTGGGTTGGTTGAAATTGCCAAAGTACGCAGGAAAACCCCGATCCACCGTTGACTGATCGCGGGCGTGCAACATTCCGGCCACCCGGTTATCTTTGACCCATGCAAGATGCCAAAGTTCTGCTCGTCGACGATGACCCCGACGTGCTGCTGGCGGCCCGGCTGCTGCTCAAACGGCACGTGGGTACGGTAGACATCGAGAAAAACCCCGAAAAACTGCCGTTTCTGCTCAACAACAATCGGTACGACGCCATTGTGCTCGACATGAACTTTCAGCGCGACGTCGGCAGCGGACGCGAAGGATTCGCCTGGCTCGAGCGCATTCTCGACCTCGACCCCCACGCGCGGGTCGTGCTGTTTACGGCCTACGGCGACGTTGAAATGGCGGTTCGGGCCATGAAAGCCGGGGCCGCTGATTTTGTGCTCAAACCGTGGCAGAACGACAAATTTCTGGAAACCGTCCGGGGAGCCATCCGCAAAACGGGTGAGAAATTGCCCGCCGGTGCTAACAAACAACCAACCCGCAGCAGCGTATCAGCCAAACAAACAACCATCATTGGCTCCGCCATGCGCCCCGTTCTGGACACCGTCGGGCGCGTGGCTCCGACCGATGCCAACGTACTGATATTGGGGGAGAACGGCACCGGCAAAGACCTCGTGGCGCGGGCCATTCACGAGCAGTCGAACCGGCGCACGGGGCCGTTCGTGAGCGTCGACGTGGGCGCACTCACCGAAAGCCTGTTCGAGAGCGAACTCTTCGGCCACGTCAGGGGGGCCTTTACCGACGCTCGCGACGACCGCGCCGGGCGATTTGAAGAAGCCAACGGCGGCACCATTTTTTTGGACGAGATCGGCAACCTGACGCCTACCCAACAAACCAAATTGCTGACCGTTTTGCAGCAGCGGCAGGTGACGCGCGTGGGCAGCAACAAAGCGAAACCCGTTGACGTCCGGCTCATCTGCGCCACCAACGCCGACCTTACCGAACGGGCCGAACCGTCGCTCCAGTTTCGGCAGGACCTGCTGTACCGCATCAACACCATTGAGCTTACCCTGCCGCCCCTGCGCAACCGCCCGGCGGATATCGGCCCCTTGGCCGAGCATTTCGCCCGCCAATACGCCCGGCAATACAACCGGCCCGTAGCCGCCATCAGCCCCGCGCTGCTGGCCGGGATGAAGCAGTACCGCTGGCCGGGCAACGTTCGGGAGTTGCAGCACGCCGTGGAACGAGCCGTGATTCTGGGGCAGGGAAAGACCCTGGAGCCGGATGATTTCGTATTTCGGAAAGGAGCATCGGCCACTACCTCGCCGGTGAACGAAGCCCTGCAGTTGGAAGACGTGGAGCGGCAGTTGATCCGGCAAACGATGCAGCGATACCAGGGCAGCATCACCGACGTGGCGCGGGAACTGGGCCTGTCGAGACAGGCACTCTACCGGCGATTGGAGAAGTTGGGGCTGTGATTATTCCTCTTCGAGCGAAATACCGTCCGGGTTCTGGCTCGTGTGGTAGATAGCTAAGAACGTGACCTGCTCGTCGGTAACCTTATATATAATGACGTACTTCAGCTTGAAGATAGCCCTCCTGTACATCTTCTCAGGTGTAAGTCTTTCCGCATATTCAGCAAAAATGTAATGATTTGGTGCGACTACATCCAGCACATAGTTAACTAAGGATGTAGTCAACTCACGACCTTTTTTGAGTTCGAACTGACTGATGTATTCCTGTATAATCGCTAATTGAGCAGTGAAACTTTCTTTCAGTTCAACCGTACGGCCATTACTAATCATAAGCCGAGACCTGCTTTAACTCCTCCACCGAAAGAGTAGGGCTACGTTCTGCTTCGTCAATCATCTCATTCAGTTCTGCCAGCGTCATGGGTGAGCCGGGTAAAACAGACGAACTGAATCGGCTGTAACGAATCCAGTCCTTACCCCGAAATTCATTCAGCTAAGAACCGACTCTTTATCGCCCTCGTCCAAAATGTCAATTATTAAGCGTGTCATTGGATGGTTGTTTTTAGGTCGATTTATGGGTTTTAATTAACACCACCAAGTCGCTGCCTGACCCGTTCAGCCCGCATCAGACGGGTTTCATTAACTCAGCCGCAATCGCTTCCTGCGCCAACTGCACAACCGCTTCGGGCGTTTGTCCG
>JAYTAC010000349.1:0-3958 GCA_043737755.1 Spirosoma sp. | reverse complement strand
CATCGTACTTCTGAGCACTGGCTTTAAGGTCTTCCGATAATTGCGCTACGCTGGCCTGCAACCGGCTGATCACGTTTTTGGGTTGTCCATAGGCCCGTGCGTTGGCTAATTTGTTCTCGGCGTCGGTCAGTTTTTTCTGCTTCTCGCCAAGATCGGTGTTAACCGTGCGGACGCTGCCCTGCTGACCCAATCGTCGGCTCAGGGCATCTACGGCGGCTTTAGCGGCACTTTTCCGGCCCAGTTCCTGATTGTATTCCGAGATGAGGGCTTCGCGGGAGGACGCCACCGTTCGCGCTTCTTCGTCGTAGTCCAACACGCGGTTCCGCACGCTGAACGCCCGCAGGTTGGCTTCGGCCCGGTCGAGTGCCTGTTTTGCTTTTTTCAGTTTGACCTCATAATAGTCGACGACCGTATTTGTCTCCGACGTTTTGAAGAGCGAGTTGCGCTTGTTGAGGATGTCGATGGCGTAGTAGAGCGTCCGCTGGGCCACGGCCGGGTCGGTCGCCTGATACTCCATCAGCAGCACGTCGTTGGTGTTTTTGCGGGCCGAGGCAGTCAGGTTTTCCCCAATCTGCTGGATCGAGTAGACCGTGTTTGAGGTCAGCAGCAGTTTTTTGATGGGGTTACCGGCGGGGGTTTTCGACAGGCTGTCGATGGTCATCCGCAGGTTAACGGGGTCATCGCCGTTCTCCAGCAGCCGCAGCCGCCAGTCGAGCGGAATTTCGTCGGCGAGCCGGTCGAAACCCGCCACGCTGAGCACCAAACTGTCGGGCTGCTGAAGGCGCAGGTGGTCGGTGAGCAGGCTTACGCCCACCTGGAGCAGGGTTTCTTTGGAGTGGAGCGTCGTCAGCAGGTTGTCGAAGGCCCCCGCCGACCGGTCGGAGAAGTTGGTTTGCCGGTCCGTCATCAGCGAATAGCCCGACGCAAGACCGGTGTACAGCGTTGCTTTGGAAGTATATAGTTTCGGCTCGTCCTGCGTAACATACAGCGTCATGCCCGCCGTCAGGCAGGGAATCAGGATAAACCACAGCAGATGCCGTTTCAGCAGGCGCAGCAAGACGTCAAGTGTCATACGCAGATCAATTAATTTCGTTTCAACCGTTGAATCGGTACGCCCGTCAGTGTCTCAAAGTAATGAATGTTCTTCAGAAACTCGCCTTTTACCTGCTCCGACGCGGACTTGGTCTCGACATACCGCGTGGTGGCGTTGGCCATTATCTCGGCGTTTATGCGTCCTTTCTGGAGTTCGATCTCCGCAATTCGGTAAGCTGCCAACGACGCCTGCTCATCGACAAGCCGTATTTTAAGCACCTGCTGGGCCGTAATCATATCCTGGTAAACGGTAATCAGTTCCCGCTTCAACTGAAGCTCGATAGTCTCTTTCTGCACCACCGACGCCCGGTAGTTAGACTGAGCCTGCCGAATCAGGTGCTTGCGCCCGAACAAGTCGAACAGCGTTATTCGCAGGTCGACCCCGGCCCGGTAGCCATTCGAGAACTGCCCGATGGTGCTAACCCCGGTGGTGCTAACCCCGTCGGGGACACCCCGTGCGATTAACGACTGGTCGCCACCCGAATAATTGACAAACCCCGACGCATTCTGTAGTATCTGAACCTTTGAAATCTGGTAAGCCGAATTCAACGAGTTCGACACTTCGCTTTGGTACTTGAGCAGCGGTGACTGCCGGACAGCCACTTTAAGCAACTCATCGAAAGGCAGCAACTGCACTGCCACGTCCTGGTTGATGTCGAGGTACAGCGTATCGCCCGGCAACCCCGCCGACGGGCCGAATGAAACAAGCCGCCGGGCACCCGTAGTCTGGGCCGAACAAACAGCAATCGGGAACAATCCGAACAGAATAAGTAGGCTGATCCGATAGAGGGGAGATACTAACCTATACGCGTCTATTTTCATGCGGAATGTTACGACAAAGAGGTGTTTTGGTAAGTTAGTAACTTTAAGGGCATGAATATACGGATTTTATTACTTTAAGTAAACATAACGTTGTTATCTACAACACAATACGTTATCTACATTTAAAGGTTTCTTTTTTAGTTCCGGTTACGTCCCGAACGATTGCCTCGTTGTGACTGGTATCACCCTGATACGTCACGCCTGTTCCGGTCGACTTATTTCACAACGAAGGAGCATACTTTGTGCCAAAGTTGACCGGGTCAGGCCGTTAGAAAACCTACCCGGCTATTTGGCGGTTGGCACCGTATTTGTGTGGGGCGTGTGCATGAACCGTTTGAACGCCTTTCGCATGTTGAACATGGCCCTGGCGAAACTCAACATCAGCACCGGAATCAGGAGTAACTCCCTCACCGTGATGCGTCTCCACAAATACCCCGGCACAGATACCAGCAAACTCACGCACAAAACCAGCAGCAAGGTGAGCGGCACACCGTACAAAACAGGTCCTGATACGGCTCCGCCCGGCACCATCTGACCGTTCATCAGCAGACCCAGAGCCGTGCAGATGATGAGCAAACCCAGCAGCAGCACTTTAGGCAGCACCAGGGCCTGCACTATCTTAAGCACTCCGGTCGTGCGCCCGTTTAACCCGTCGGCCATACCTTGCCGGAAATAGCCCGTCAGAAACTGCCACTGCGCGGCTATCCACCGGGTGCGCTGGTGCTCGAACACCGCCCGGTCAGCCACTTTCTCGTCGAAAATATAGGCTTCTTCAAGGTAGCCGACGGTGTGACCGCTCAGCACGATGTTCATCTCCAGTTCCTTGTCATAGCCCCCCATGGTGATCAGGTTGGCCATTGCCCGCTTCATCAGCGTGGTTTCAATGGCCATACCCGACCCGATTATCGACGCCGACGAACCAATTGCCCGGCTGCCCTTTCGGAACATGTGGTTATTGATCTCCTCGCTGATGGCGTCCAGCGTAGCCACGCCCGTATCGGTGTTTTTGGCGACCCGGTGTCCCTGAACGGCTACCCAGCCCTGGTCGAACGCCCGGTTGATGCGGCTCAGGAAATCGGGGGCCATGTGGTTATCGGCATCGGCCACGGCAATGATGTCATAGTCATCATTGGATAACTGTGCCAGAGCCGTATTGATGGCTTTAGAAACGGTGGAGACGGCAAACGACACCTCAATCACCCGGATGGGAAGGTCGGCCAGCTGCCCCAGAACGGACGGTTGCAGCGAGTCGGCAATCACGATCAGATCGAAGCGGTCGGCGGGGTAATCCTGATTTAGGTTCGTCAGTACCGAGTCAACGAGTACGGCATCCTCTTTGTAGGCCGGTATGAGCACCCCTATTTTACGAAAGAGCCGGGGAAGGCTGTCGCCGGTATCGTCGGCCCGACTCATACGGCCCGCAATGGCCAGTACGAACAGGAATAAAACCGTGATGGCAAGGCAACTCAGGAAAATGAGGTAGACGATGTAGAGTATGTACATAGTACAAATGAGCGATCTGATGCAAGTAATGAATAAAGCAACATCACCGCGTTTGATTGCACTTATGACGCCAAATTGAGACCCACGGTCACTTACCCGGTATTAGCAAAGTGCTACTCATTCGGCTGTGTGGCAGGTTTTACCCGCTGAATGACACCCCTTGCCAGTCGTATGGCAGCCGTTACCCGTTGGCAAACTGTTGAGCCGAAAATAACTTAAAGATGACGAAATCAGTAATTTTGGTAAAATCACACGGAGCCATGAAACGGGATTGGGAAGGACTAACCGCGACGTCCTATTACGATACGCTGGAAGCGATCAGGGAGGCCGTTGAGCACCACGACATCGAGGATGCGCGAACGGGCATTCACACGCTTTTGGATACCATGTCGCAGCAGCTTAAGAGCGCATCGTTCAGCCAGTTGGTTCGGCTGATGAAACACATCATCAAGTGGCAGATTCAACCGAAACGGCGGTCAGTAAGTTGGGTAGCGTCAATTGCGGATGCCCGCGACGAAATCGAAGCAATTCAGGCCACTAC
>JAYTAC010000348.1:0-9612 GCA_043737755.1 Spirosoma sp. | reverse complement strand
TCGCCGTGGGTGCATCGGGCACCTTCGAGGGTATGGAAGATCAGTACTACTACGGTCGGCGGGCCAACGGCATTTACGTACCCCGCTACCGGAACTGGGCAGGCGACAAGCGCGACTACGTCCGGGGCTTTGGCTACCAGGGTGGTGCCGGGCGCGGTGGATGGAACCGGGGTAACGGCATGGATGGGTTCGGTGCTGACTTCAAAGAAAGCCTGACCACACCCGGTCCGTGGACGATGAGTCTCGGCGGATTTGGCGAGATGATTGCCGATCCTAACAACCGCATGACCCTTTCCGACCAGAAGGACAAGTGGGGCTTGCCCGTGATTATGTTCGACGCGGCCTACGGCGACAACGAGAAGAAAATGCGGAAGGACATGATGAACGATGCGGCCGAAATGCTCGAGAAGGCCGGTTTGAAGAACGTCACGCCGTATAATGACGAGTCGAAACACCCCGGTATTGGTATTCACGAGATGGGCACGGCCCGCATGGGACGCGACGCCAAAACGTCGGTTCTGAACGCGCACAACCAGATTCACTCCGTCAAGAACGTGTTCAATACCGACGGTGCCTGCATGACCTCGGCTTCGTGCGTAAATCCGTCGCTGACCTACATGGCCCTGACAGCCCGTGCGGCTGACTTTGCGGTGAAGGAGATGAAGAAAGGGAATCTGTAGTTTCGGTTCTTTTTCGCATTGAAACAGTCAGCCACTCCGGTGGCTGGCTGTTTTTTTTTGGCGTCAGGCGTGTCTCAGCTGCGATCCTGTCCAAGATTTCCGGTGTAAATAAACAATTCTATAGGCTTACTGTTCTACTGGCGAGTATCAAGTGATTGACAAATAATTATCTCAACTATGAAAAAGGTAATCATGATGGGTTGGATGCTGGTAGCTGGCATAGCCCTCAACGCAAACGCACAGACAACAAACTCGGGTTCGACGGGAACTACAGGATCGGGAACAACGGGCACCGGGACCACGGGCACCGGCTCAACCGGAACCATGAACAATGGCACGAACACCGGCACCGCAACGGGCACCTACCAGACTCAGCCGCCAACCACGAATCAGACTCAGCCGCCAACCACAAACGGTGGCACAATGAATAACGGCACCACGACTGGCACGGGCACGATAAATAATGGTACGACGACCGGATCAGGCACGTATCAGGTACAGCCCCGCACGGGCACGACCGGTACAACAACGACGGGTTCGGATACGAATGGTTCCTACTCGACCGGAACCGGCACCATGAACAGCGGTACAACGACCACAACCGGCACAACGGATTCGATGAACACAACCGACCGCATGAACAACGGCTCAACCGGCAACAAAAGCCGCCGGACAAAGAGCAAGCCGTCACGGTCGTCGTCGACTACCACGACGCCACCAAGAAAGTAATTGGGAGTAGCTTGCAAGGAAGCCGGGTCAGCATTCCCAACGAGAATGTTGACCCGGCTTCCTTTTTTGCCCTGCGGTCGCCCGATGCGCTACTCAGGGTGCTTTAGTGCGATGATGACAGTCGGAATGGAGCCATGATGGGCCATTGGCAGATGGGATGAAAGCGTCGCTACGTTTCACGTATGATTCCTCAAATGGGGGTGTGACAGATGCTGAATTCCAAAGTCTCAACTTGTGCACACCTCAGAGTGAGACTTGATGCTGGCATGATTTATGTCACCGGAGCCAGCTTCTTTGTAGTGATACATGAACGAGTCGTTCGCTACTCTGCCGACTACATAATGAAACCAAACGATGTGGGTCATATCCAACAGGCGCACGGAATTTCCCGAAAAAAACGCCTGGCATGATATTAGTTTTGGTAGTGACCACGTGCACAGGCTCATGAAAAAAACACTACTGAAGAAGTTTGTACACACACGTGAGTGGCTATGGATGGTACGATTAGCACAGTTGCAAACCATGCCATCAATGCGTAGAATCCGGTTGAAGCAGCTTGTAAGCATATTGGTATTGTGGCTGGGCTGGTCAACGGCCCTGGCGCAGTTCGACTCGCTGGTGCAGCAGGCCGACCGACTGCTCAGCTACAAAGCATACGGCCGGGCTATCGAAGCCTATACTCAATTACTCACCGAGCCGACAAGCAAACTTACCCCCGTTCAGAAAGGGACGGTGCAAAGCCAATTGGCGTATGCATACCGGCAGGTGGGCAGTGGCGCGAAGGCAGAGCAGCTTTATCGGGAGTCGATGGACAGCGGCTTAGACGAACCACAACAGACACTAAATTTTGCTCAGACATTAGCCAGTAACGGTAAGTTTCAGGAAAGTCAGCAGCAGTATGAACTCTACCTCCAGCAAAAAGACAAGGTAGTCGCTCAGCGTCTCCCGACGGGGCCGGTTGTGGCAACGGGACCGGCGGGGGGGCAGCGGGAAAGTGGTCGCTACCGGCTGGAGTACTTGGCCATAAACACGCCGGGAGAAGAGTTCAGCCCGGCATTCTACCGGGATGGTTTGATATACGTATCAGGTAGCAAGGGCGGGTCGGCCATCGGAGTGTTGGGCCGGGGCGGGAGTTCGTCCGTCCTCGACTTGTTCTACGTTCCGAATCGGGACGGTCTGAAGGCGACAATTATCAGTGCCAACGGAACAAACAAGAAAGCAGGTGACAATCGTACGAGGGGTGGTGGGCAGGCTGGTGCCGACGAACGCAGCCGTTCTACCGCCAATGATTCGCCGATGCTGTCGGGTCTGAACCGGTCGTCGGCGAATGCACCACAGCGACTGAGCGATGCCCTCAATTCCCGGTATCACGAAGGTCCGGTGACGTTTTCGCGGGATGGATCGCGAATTATTTTCACGCGCAACAACTACCCGGAAGGCCGCGCCCGCCAAAGTGCCGGGGGAACTACGAAGCTAAGCCTACACACCGCCCGCCGGGAAAACGGCGTCTGGGTCGACGTTGTCGGGTTACCGTTCAACAATGATGATTATTCGGTGGGCCACCCGACGCTGAGCCGCGATGAGCAGCTTCTTTATTTTGTGTCGGATATGCCGGGCGGGTTCGGCGGTACGGACCTGTATGTCAGCCGGTATCAGAATGGAAGCTGGGGTCGCCCGGTGAACCTCGGCGAAGACATCAATACGACCGGCAGTGAGTTATTTCCCTTTGTGGATGATGCCGGTAATCTGTACTTTTCGACCAATGGCAGGAAAGGCCTTGGTGAATTAGACATCTTTTTCGCTACAGTAACCACCCTCAGTACCGGTTTCGTTGTGCAGTCGGTCGATCACCTGAATGCGCCCGTCAATTCGCCCGGCGATGATTTCGGGCTGATAACAAATAACCGGCTGGGCGGGTATTTCAGCAGCAACCGGCGCGATGGCAACGACGACATTTATCGGTTCACGCGTGAGGAAACGCCCGGTGCCTACCGCGACCTGACGATTCAACTTTACGACGGCAGTTCCAACTCGCCGTTGGACAGTACCCGCATCGTGGTGAAAGCGAAGGAAGGAGGGCGACCCGACAAGGTGATGACCACCGACCGGAATGGCTTTGCCCGGCTGTGTTTAGACCGGAATAATGACTTTACGTTCGAGGCCAGCCGCGACGGATACACGGCCAGCATGGTGGGCTTTACAACCCGCTCCCTGACCGACAATCAGTCGACCCGAATTCAGATGAGCCTGACGAAGCTGACGAACCGGGCCGACACGGTTCTGGCCGGGCCAGCAGCGGTGGTTGAGTCGGCAGCGGTGACCCGGTCACGCCTGCGGGGGGTGGTTACGGGTGATCGCGACGGTCGACCCATTGAGGGTGTTACGGTCCGGCTCCGCAATGAGTGCAACGGCAACCGGCTCAGGTACGTCACCAAACGGGACGGGCGGTACGACTTTGACATTGTTGCTGATTGCAATTACACGCTGATAGCCTCGAAACCAACATTCGGTACGAATGAAAAAAAGATTAAGCGATTGCCCAAAAGGGCGAAATCAAACGTGCTGTCGGCTGATCTGCGGATGCTCGGCGTTGGTGATGTGATGTTGATCGACAATATTTACCATGATCTTGACCGGTCCAGTCTGCGCCCGGATGCGGCCCGTGAACTGGAAAAATTAGTGGCTACGATGCGCAAGTACCCCTCGCTGATCGTTGAAATCCGGTCGCACACCGACAGTCGGGGCAGTGCCGACGTAAACAGAACGTTGTCCGCCCAGAGGGCAAGAAGCATCGCCGACTACTTGGCGACGAAAGGAATTGGCAGGCGACGGATGACGACAATCGGGATGGGTGAGTCGAGGTTGCTCAACAACTGCACTGACGACGTGATCTGCACCGAAGCCGAGCACCAGCGCAATCGCCGAACCGAGTTCCGGGTGGTGGACATAAAGTGATGATCAGCTTCCCGAATGCCAAAATAAACATTGGTCTGCGCATCACCGAAAAGCGGCCCGACGGCTTTCATAACCTCCAATCGTGCTTTTATCCGGTGGGATGGAGCGACGCGCTGGAGATAATCCCATCTGATACGGTCGGGTTCAGCAGCAGTGGCCTGCCCATTCCCGGTGCCCCCGACACGAATCTGTGCGTTCGCGCTTACAACTTACTCCGGTCCGATTTCAACCTGCCGCCCGTTCAGATTTATCTCCATAAAATTGTGCCCATCGGTGCTGGTCTGGGTGGTGGTTCGTCCGATGCTGCTTTTGCCCTCAGGTTACTGAACGACCGGTTTGGACTGGGTTTGGACGTGCCATCGTTGGAAAACTACGCCCGGCGGCTGGGCAGCGACTGCGCGTTTTTCATCCGTAACCGGCCAACGTACTGCGTTGAAAAGGGTGATGTGTTTGAGGATATTGCCGTTGCCCTGACGGGTTACCATATTCTGCTGGTTTACCCGAACGTAGCTATTTCAACGGCCGAAGCCTACGCCGGTGTCCGGCCCCGACGCCCCGATACATCCCTGCGCGACGATCTGCTGGCCCCCATCGGCACGTGGCGAACGACGGTCCGTAATGATTTTGAGGACAGCCTGTTTCCGAGGTATCCGGTGCTGGCCACCATCAGGCAGCAATTGTACGGGGCCGGGGCCATATACGCCAGTCTGAGTGGCTCCGGCTCGACGGTATACGGTATTTTCGACGCTCCCATTGTGCCCCCAAACCAATTCCGGACTTACAGCGTTTGGCAAGGGAAACTTTAAGTTCGTTTGTATTTTTTTGCGTTTGCAGTTTGTCATTCCGCCAATGCAGCGCGGTTTGCACGGTGCATCAATCAGCGATAGACAACGAATCACAAACCCGGTCAAATGAGCAATATGATTACGAAACGGCGCGAGCCGTTCCGCTTTATGGTCTGGCTGGGCATTGCCAGTAGTGTCATGCTGTTTACGGTGGTGCTGGTTGTTTATATCATCCGCCGTAGCGCATCCGACTGGACCGACGTGAAGTTGCCCAACGTGTTTCTGCTCAGTACGATAGCTATTGTGTTGAGCAGCCTGACGCTCCACAACGCGAATCTGGCATTCCGGCATGAGCGTTTCGACAGCTACCGTTCCAACATGGGTACAACGCTGGTACTGGGCACGTTATTTATCCTGTTGCAGGGTTGGGGCTGGCGGCAGATGATCCGGTCCGGCATTGGCCTGACGGGTAATCCATCGGGCAGCTTCGTCTACATTATTTCCGGAATTCACCTGCTTCACATCCTGATCGGCCTGATCTTCATTGTCATTGCGCTGGCCGAAGCCCTGCGTCGCCGACCCTACATCGACTCGTTCGTGTATAGCGTAAACCCCCCCAATCAATTAAAAATAAAGCTCATCACGTTGTACTGGCATTTTGTTGACGTGTTGTGGATTGTCCTGTTCATCTTTCTGATTATCCATCACGGCGTCAGCCTGCGGTTTTCGCTGTGAGCGGTTGGTTAACAGAGTCAGTCAATGTGTTCCGGCAGTCGTCCTGCTTTGCTCGCTTATCGCGTTATTTGTGTGAAAAACGTCTCACATACTTCATGAAAAAAATTGCTCTTTGGGCAGGTCTATGGATGCTCAGCCCAACGGCCTTTGCCCAAACCGCCGGACCCGCATCGACATCGGCCGCCGGATCGAAATACGATCCTCTTGCGCTGTTTCATCCCCTGTTCAACATGCAGCCGGGCAACGACTACCGCACCGGCAGCGGGGCACCCGGTCCGCGCTACTGGCAGAACCGCGCTGATTACCAGATCAACGTCAGTCTCGACGACCAGCAAAACAGCCTTGCCGGTGAGGTGACGATTACCTACAAAAATAATTCGCCCGAGTCGCTGCCGTTTCTGTGGCTGCAACTCGACCAGAACGCCTTCAGCGACTCTTCGCGGGCGGCCCGCACAACACCCGTCACGGGTGGGCGGTTCGGTAATCTGGGCTTTTCGGGTGGCCTGAACATCAGCAGTGTCACCACCGGGCTGGGTAAAGTCCGTGCCACAACACCCTACGAAATCACCGATACCCGGATGCAGGTGCGGTTGTCCGAGCCGGTGAAACCCGGTGGTGAGGTGAAGATAAACGTGGCCTATTCATTCAAAATACCGGAGTACGGCTCCGACCGGATGGGGCAGTTGACCCGCCGGGACGGGATCATTTACGAGATAGCGCAGTGGTATCCGCGCATGTGCGTGTATGACGACGTCGAAGGCTGGAACGTGCTGCCGTATCTCGGCGCGGGTGAGTTTTACCTTGATTACGGCGATTATGAATACAGCGTCACCGTGCCGTGGAACCACATCGTTGCCGGTTCGGGCGAGTTGCTGAACCCCAACGATGTGCTGACGTCGGAGCAGATCAAACGGCTGGCGCAGGCCCGCCAAAGCGACAAGACGGTTATTATTCGCGGGAAAGACGAGGTAAACAGTGCCGATACGCGACCCAAAAAATCGGGTACGCTCACCTGGAAATTCCGGTGCCTGAACACCCGCGACGTAGCCTGGGCATCGAGTAAGGGGTTTGTGTGGGATGCGGCCAAAATGAACCTGCCAAGCGGCAAGCCGTCGTTGGCGCAGTCGGTTTACCCGGCCGAAAGTGCCACCAACGATTCGTGGGGCCGCTCGACGGAGTACGTCAAAGGCTGCATCGAATTCTACTCAAACTATCTCTATGAATACAGCTATCCGGTGGCGACCAACGTAGCCGGTATTGTGGGCGGCATGGAGTATCCGGGTATTGTTTTCTGCGATCACAAAGACAAGCGGGATGCACTCTGGGGCGTCACCGACCACGAGTTTGGCCATAACTGGTTTCCGATGATCGTAGGCACCAACGAGCGGAAATTTCCTTGGATGGACGAAGGATTCAATACCTTTATCAACACGCTGTCGACGGCCAATTTCAACAAGGGCGAGTATGACCGGCAGCGCGGCACCATGCACGACATTGCCCCGGCTCTGTTCAGCCCGGCCGAGCCGGTGATGACCATCCCCGACGTGCAACAACCCCGCGCCCTGGGCATTCTGGCTTATTACAAACCGGGCATGGGCCTGAAACTGCTCCGGGAGTCGATTCTTGGTTCGGAACGGTTTGATTTTGCGTTCAAAAACTACGTCAACCGCTGGGCGTTCAAGCACCCGACGCCGTACGATTTTTTCCGCAGCATGGAAGACGGAGCCGGGGAAGATTTGGGCTGGTTCTGGCGCGGATTCTTCTACGAAACCTGGAAATTGGATCAGGGCGTGAGAGACGTGAAATATGTGGATGGGTCGGCCGAAAAAGGCTCCCTGATCGCCATCGAAAACCTTGAGAAATTGGCCATGCCCGTCACAATCGAAGTCACTGAGTCGAACGGTAAAAAAGGCCGGGTGACCCTGCCGGTCGAAGTGTGGCAGCGGGGCGGCACCTGGACATTCCGCTACAACTCGACCTCGGCCCTGAAAACGGTCGTCATTGACCCCGACGAAAAACTGCCGGACGTCAACAGCAAAAACAACACCTGGCGGGCGGAAGCGCAGTAGAAGATGAAGGGGGACGAAGGGGAGGAAAGGGATTGCTATTGCGTGACCTTTTCCTCCCCTTCGTCCCCCCCCTCCCTCTTTTCCCTTATTTCTCCAGTACCATCGCCCCGTAGGAATAACCGCCCCCGAACACGGTGACGACGATGCGCTGACCGCGTTGGAAGGTGTCCCAGTTTTCCGACAGCGCAATGGCGCAGCCCGCACAGCCGGTGTTGCCTAACAGCTGAATGTTGGAGATGAGTTTTTCGTCAGGCAGGTCCAGCGTTTTCATCACGTTGCGCGAGATGCGCAGGTTGGCCTGGTGGGGCAGCACATAATCCACGTCGGCGAGGGTCAGGCCGCAGCGTTCCAGCACCTGAAGACTGGCTTTGGGCATGTACTGGCAGGCGTTGATGAACACGTCGCGGCCAAACGGCATCAGAACGCCCCCTTCATTAGGCTTCATCACCACCGCCGTCGTTGCTTTGGGCGTGTGGGCCGCTCCGCCCGTTAGTAGTGCCCGAATGTATATGTCGCCCTCGTGCTGCCGCTCTTTGTTGATCAGCAACGCAGCGGCCCCGTCGCCCCACAAATGCCCCGAAATCGTATCCTCGTCGTTGTTGTAGGCCGTGTTGTGCTCTGACACAATGACCAATGCCCGGCTGGCTTTGTTGAGCGCAAAATACCCCTCCACCAACTCAATGGCGTTGAGCAGCGATGAGCAGGCCGTTGACACCGAAATAACGGGGATGTCGGCGATGCCGAGGTGATGCTGCGCTTCGTGGGCGAGCGAAACGATGGTGTCGTAAGGCGTGTAGGTAGCCCCAACGATGAGATTGACCGTCGACAAATCAGTTTTTTCCTGTAGCCGCCGAATCACGTCGACTGTCATGGTATTCGTGTTCTCGCCGGGGGCGGCTTTGCGTCGCTCCTCAATGCCGGTGCGTTCGATGATCCACTCATTGGACAGGCCGTTGAGCCGGGTAAAATGCTCATTACCAACAATTTGCGTCGGTAGGTAATGACTTACTGCGTGAATGTACATCAGGCCGAGAAGATGAAGCTAACGCGGGGCGTTCCCGAAATAGTGCCGAAAGTTAAATCCTTCCGGGAAAACATAGTATTTGACATTGGAACAATACCAAAACGTATTACTAAAGTCACTTGTTTGCGCCGGAATCCGCCCGATTTTTATCGGTCCCTGCTCAGGATTAATGCGTAGAAACAAAGCAGCTTTTGCGCTTCGGTGGTCCAGTTGTATAGTTGCTCTACGGCCAATCGCCCGCGCTCACCCATCGCCCGTGCCTCATCGGGATGCTCGACCAGGTAGGTAAGGGCGGTTGCCAACTGCACCGGGTCGTAAGGTGATATGCAGAACCCGCACTCATGCCGCTCCACTACGTCGCGGTAAAGCGGAAAATCGGACGTGACAACGGGCAGACCAAGCGCCATGTATTCGAACAGTTTGGTGGTGTAGGAATCCGGGTAGTCGCCGACGGGTTTGAGCAGGGCCAGTCCGGCCGTGGCGTGGGTCGCGTATGAAAACGCGTCACGTTGATCGCTATACCCGTGAAATTGGAGGTTATCCCGAACCTTGCTGAAGGCCGGAAGCCGTTCCATGGCCTCCTTGCCGAACGTGCGTTGCCCGAACAGGTGCATCACGAAAGCGGGGTAGGTTGG
>JAYTAC010000347.1:0-3966 GCA_043737755.1 Spirosoma sp. | reverse complement strand
CCTTTAGTATCACGGGCGTGAGCACGGTCAGTTGTACGACCCTCAGCGCGGGGCAGCGGCAAGTGACCTTCATTCCGCAGTACGTGGGTACCAGCGGTCAGCCCATTACCTTCTGGGTACTCAACGAGATGTTGCCCACCAGTAACGCGGGTCCCTACACTCTAAACCCCTATACTGACAACCCGACCCTCGCCCTGAGAGCGACGCAGCGCGGGACGGCCGGGGAAGCCTCCTTCGCCTACAACTGGTTAGCGGCCTGCAACGGGGGGGTGACCCCGCCGGTTAACCAGGCCCCCACCACCACGGGCATCGCCAGCCAGAATGGAACGACAGGGCAGGGCTTCAGTCTGAACGTAGCATCTTCCTTCGTCGACCCCAACGGCGACGCGCTCAGCTTTGCGGCCAGCGGCCTACCCGCCGGGCTGACCCTATCAGGCAGCACCATCAGTGGGACGCCGAGTGGGTCAGGTGTTTCGGGCGTGGCGGTGACGGCCACCGATCCGGGCAGTCTGTCAGTCAGCACAACCTTCAGCATCAGCATCAGCCCGGCTCCGGGGGTGGTCAACCCCCCACCGACCTCGGCCTTCAGCATCACCGGCGTGACGACGGTGAGCTGTGCGACGGTGACGGCGGGTCAGCGGACGCTGGTCTTCACGCCCCGCTACGCGGGTTTGAACGGTCAGCCGATTGGTTTTTCGATCGTTAACGAGATGCTGCCCACCACCGCACCGGGTCCTTACATTCTCAACCCCTACATCGACAATCCCAACCTGACCTTGAAGGCCACCCAGAGCGGCACGGCGGGGGAAGCCAGTTTTGTTTACAACTGGTTGGCGGCCTGTGGAACCGGCGTTGGCAACGCCACGGCCCGTCTGAAGGCAGAACCAATGACTCCGTTACGGGTCAGCGTATTGGGCAACCCAGTTGTGAATGGGTCACTCGACGTAGTGATACAGGGCGCACAGGGCCAGGCGTTGCGGCTGGTGCTGACCGATATGCAGGGTCATGTGGTGACCGAGCAGTACATTGGGTCGGCTGTTGCGCGGGAGCATCAAACGCTGAAGATCGGTCGTGGGGCAGGCGGGGTCTTGTTGCTTCGGGTGAGTACGGCTACTCAGCAGCAGGTGGTGAAAGTGCTGGTTCCTTAATTGATTGTAGGTAAGTATTTGATGAGTAAATTCATCGGATGGCTGATTTAGTCATCCGATGAATTTGTTTTCAGCCATCGCAACATAGAATTCAGTAATCTTTCTTCGCTGCTTTCCTCCGTTTCGCTGCTCGTATCGATAAGCAGGTCCGGCGACAGCGGCATCTTGTAGGGATCGTTGATGCCTGTCAGGTTCGTGATCTTATCGACGTGAGCCGGGGGCAGCAGCGACCGGGCGTACAAGCCTTTCGTGTCGCGTCGGAGTAACGTTGGCAAGTCGCAATGGACAAACACCAGCTTGGAGCGTGGCATCAGGGCACTTAACTCCGCTCTGACGTGCTCATAGGGGTTGATAGCCGCCAGAATCACAATCAGGCCGTGGTGAGTCATTCGTTGGCTGACAAATCCCAGGCGCCGAATGTTCTCCTGCCGGTCGGACGCCGAAAAGGTCAGTTCGGGCCAAAGCCGACGTCGGTAAAGGTCACCATCAAGCACTTCGACCCGGTATCCCAACCTGGTCAGCCGATTGGCTACTCGCTCCGATAGGGTGGTTTTGCCTGATCCCGATAACCCCGTGAGTTGAACGAAGAGCATGATTATCAGTTGATTATTTAATTCTTCGCTATGAACAACGATTTTTTCAAGCTGCCCTTTTCGTTCAAGGAAGCGGCTCTGACGCAGGACCTGACTACCTGTTGGCAGGTGCATTGGAGCCAGCATTTCAATCAGAAAGACTATTCAGGCGACTGGGCCAGCATCGCCCTGCGTTCGGCGTCGGGCCGGGCCGATGACATTCATGCTCACCCAACCCATCAGGCGTATATCGATACGCCCCTGCTGGCGAAATGTAAGTACTTCCGGCAGATTTGCGATCAGTTTCGGTGCGAAAAAGAATCCGTTCGGCTACTCGCCCTGGCACCGGGCAGCGTTATCAACGAACATACTGATCCACACACCGGCTATCCGTATGGCCTGTTTCGCCTTCACATCCCCGTGCAAACCGATGACGCCGTCCGTTTCCGGGTGGCGGGCGTCGATCTGCCTATGCTAGCGGGCGAGTGCTGGTACGCTAATTTCCACCTGCTCCACAGCGTGCGCAATGAGGGCCTGACCGGGCGGGTGCATTTAGTGATCGACTGTCGGCGCAATGCCTGGTCCGACGCGCTGTTCGGGCAGGCAGGCTACGATTTTGACGAAGAAGCCCGCCTGCTTGCCGTTTCGGTCGAGACCAAACGCCGGATGGTCGACGAACTGGCGCGGATGGAGTCGGATACGGCCCGGCAATTAGTGATCCAACTCCGGCAGGAGCTTGGCGAGTTAACCTAATCCAACCCAATACCAGCCTGCTCCTATGTCAACAAGCTCTCAGCCGCATCCGCTCCGTCACTGGATTCCTTATAAACTACTGCCGACAAACGCGCAGCCAAACTGTCGCTGGCTGTACTTAGCCGACCAGCCGCTCAACGCTCCTTTTTTTGGCGATACGCAGCAGCAGTGCTTAAGTCATCCCTTTAATTCGGGCGCGAGGGCCGTTGAGAGTTCGCTGGACGGGCTTATCGACATGGCTCAAACGGTATCCGCCGTGGCTCCGTCGGCATTTATTTTTCACGTATCGCGGTGTGGGTCAACGTTACTGTCTCAGTTGTTGAGCTTGAACAAGCGCCATATCGTGCTTTCGGAGGTGCCTTTGTTGGACACTTTGTTGCGGCTTTCCCACGAAACCGGTGCCGATCAGCCGGATCGGGCATTTCAGGCTACGCTCCGTCTGCTGAGCCATAAACGAACGGACCGGGAAACGCACGTTTTTATTAAAACCGATAGCT
Source organism: Spirosoma sp. (assembly GCA_043737755.1). Lineage (GTDB taxonomy): Bacteria > Bacteroidota > Bacteroidia > Cytophagales > Spirosomataceae > Spirosoma. The sequence goes on along the minus strand of JAYTAC010000347.1, from coordinate 996 downwards.
GGCACATTCTGGCCTACGAAACCATTCGGCGGCTATATCCGACTACGCCCTTCATTTTATTGTACCGTACTCCCGATGCGGTCATTCGTTCGCAACGCAACCGACGGGGCATACAGGCAATTCCTGGTTTGACTCCACCTGAATTCTTTGGGTTTACACCAGATCAGGTCGCTGGCATTGATTTAGATGTTTACATGGCCATTGTGCTGAAGCGCTACTTCGAGGTCATGTTACTGGTGGCGGAAAAGGACTCCAACTGCTTATTAATTAATTATCAGGCTGATGGCATGGCCATGCTGCACCAGTCGATTCAATTCCTCAAACTGACGCCAGATGAAGCTGACTATGCCGAAATGGAGCATCGGTGTAGCTATCATGGAAAATACCCTGACCAAGTATTCTTAGAGGAGACCATAGAACAAGCGATCCCTGCTTACCTACAACCCGCATTGGTTCTATATCAGCAACTGGACAGGCAGAGACAGCAGTCATTGCTGCGTGTGTAACGGATTGAGTTGGACGGATATTAAAAATCAAAATCGGGTTTCCTTTTAGAATGGGACGTTTTTCTGAACGGTAGTCGAGTAGGAGGGAAGTAGCCAAAAACAGGCCATTTTACGTTCAATAAAACCGTTCACTTTAATAGTTCACGATTTTTCACAGCAAAGAGCTTTTTGTGAACAACTTTAAATTTTGTGCAGGCCTTACTTTATTTATGTTGGAGAGCATAAAAAAGCCTGGGGTGAAACCGCTATTTTCATACTTTAGGGAAAGCTTGCTTGAATTCGCATTTGCAGTGCATATCCCTTTTTCTCCCCTTTTGTACTTTTCCTGAGTTGGCCAGTGCCCACTGGAACTAACAAAAGTCAGCCGCTCAATAGATTCCTGTAGCTTTGGGGTGACGAAACCAACCAAAGCAATGGCAACCTACAAACGACTGACCCTGGCACAAAGATACCTCATTCAGTCGCTCCACCAGCAACACAAAACCCAGCA
>JAYTAC010000346.1:0-9621 GCA_043737755.1 Spirosoma sp. | reverse complement strand
AATACGAGATCGGGATGCTCCACGGCAAGATGCTGGCCTACGAAAAAGACGACGAGATGAAGCGGTTTCTGAGAAACGAAACCCACATCATGGTCGCCACGACGGTGATTGAGGTGGGCGTCAACGTGCCCAACGCCAGCGTGATGGTGATTGAGAGTGCCGAGCGGTTTGGTCTTTCGCAGTTGCACCAGTTGCGGGGGCGCGTGGGGCGCGGGGCCGACCAGTCGTACTGCGTGATGATGACGGGCTACAAACTTGGCACCGACACCCGCACCCGGCTCGAAACGATGGTGCGCACCAACAACGGCTTTGAGATTGCCGACGTGGATCTGCAACTGCGCGGCCCCGGCGATTTGACTGGCACCCAGCAGAGTGGCGTGATGGATTTGATGATTGCCGATTTGGCCAAAGACGGGGCTATTCTGGCGGCTGCCCGCGAGTCGGCGCAGGCGATTTTGATGGAAGACCCCGAACTCCTGTTACCGCAACACGCGCCCATCCGCAACCACGTCGATAGCCTGCGACAAACCGAAAGCAACTGGGGGAGGATTAGTTGACGCATCACTATCTCGCAAAAAAGTTGGCAAAGCCCAGTTCGGCAAGGTGGTTTTTTAGAACCTCGTCTTTCGACCAAAGTGATGCGCTCATTTCGAGAGCCAGAGCGACGAAAGGCGTATCGTTCTCGTCAACATCCCGGCATAACCGGTGAGCCTCCGTGTAGTTTGCCAGCGATATGAATTCGTTACTGACGAACGTAATTCGTTGAATGATATCATCCAAAAACTCGTAGACCTCTTCGGCCGGAATTTTGGCTTTAGACACGATACGCTCCTTGTGCTCGAAGATTTCGACAATGATAAACTTAGGAGCGAAAAATTCGACGTCATCCCGGTACAACGTTCGGCGCGTTTGCCGGTTGGCTGAGCGTAAGGCTGCAAACAGGATATTAGTATCCACCACGACCGGCGATTTCATTCAGAAATGTACCGATTTTTGTTGCGCTGCCACCACGACCGCTTGATCTCCTCACCTAAGTCTTCAATAGACTCATCGAAGTTGGCTCGTTGAGCAAGGTATTCCATGCGAAAATAATCAACGGTTTCGCGCAGAAAAGCTTCGTCAAAGAATTGCTTGTCTAACGTGATTTGCAACGACTCGGGCGTGTTTTTGATCTCCACTGGATTCATGATCTGTCTTTTCTCAAATATACAGCCGACCACTGCGATTCAGTGATCGGCCGTTTGTGATAAAACCGTTTCGCCAATCAGCCAAACGCGTTGACGTGCTTCTGAAAAATGGCGTCGTATTTGCTGGCTGCTGCCGTCTGTTTGGCCTCTTTGCAGGCTTCTACGATGGTTTGCAGCACGTACAGGTCCGCGTCGGGGCTGCCGAAGCGACCGTTTCCGCTCTTGGCGTAGGTCAGGTTCTGGTCGGCGCGGCCCGCCATTGTATCGGCGATTTCCAATGCTCTTTTCTTGTCGCCAATGCTTAGATAGAACCGCACATAGTTTGACGAAATCTGGTCGTAGGGAATACTCTTGTCGGGAATGACGCGCAGTGAGTAGTCCAGTACTTCTTTCGCCTTCGCGGGTTTCCCCTCCCGGATAAACTGATCGGCTAATCGGAAGAACGCGATGCGGGCCGATATTACCGGCGGGCCTTTGTATGTCTCGTCATAGTACACGTCCGGGTTGTCGAACTCGCGCCAGAAGGTCTTCTTGGTCATGTTGGTGTACATCACGCTGGAGTTGACGTAACCATCCGTGGCACCCGGTACGGCCACCGGCATCAGTCGGTACGCGTAGCCCTCCAACTGCATGTAGTTCTTTAGACTCAGGTAGTTATCACTTGCTAATGTGCTCGAAAAATAGATGGGCCGTTGCCAGTTGTTGGTCGCGATCATGTCGAGCATAATCAGGTCGGGCTTGTAGAGGTCTTTCTTGCCGATGGTCCACTGCAAGGTGTCCTTCATCAACGGTTTCAGCGCGGCCGGGACGAAATTGGCCTTGTCGATAGCCGCCCTGTCGATGGGCAGAAACAGCACCGACGACGGGAGCACACTCGTCATGTCGCCGTTGGTGAGCGGCACCTGGATGGCCGGGCTGCTGGTTTTAATCAGGTTGATGTACTGCTTCAGGTCGATGCCATTTTTCACGCCTGGCACCTCGTAAAACGGTACAATGTCATTTTTACCTTTGTTGAACTGATCGAACTCCAGCGAAATCGGCAGCGCGTCGGACTTGTACGTCCGGCGTTTCATCTGCTGAATGTACCACTCCGTGCCGAGCAGACTCAGGTTGCACACCCGCACGTCAGTACGGAACCCTTCGACCTCCTGCACATACCAGAGCGGGAAGGTATCGTTGTCACCCCCGGTGAACAGAATGGCGTTCGGAGCGCAGGAGTTGAGCAGGTTCTTGGCGAAATCGACCGACTGGTAGCGGTTGTCGCGGTTGTGGTTGTCCCAGCTTTTGGCCCCCATCATCACCGGCACCAGCAAACTCAGGCCAATGACTAAGCCATTGCGCGTTGTGTCTGATTTTAAGTACGTCCGCAGTCCTTCGGCAATGGCCATAACGCCCAGACCGAGCCAGATGGCGAAGAAATAGAACGAGCCGACGTAGATGTAATCCCGTTCGCGCGGCTCGGCGGGGGGTGAGTTCAGGAAGATTTGCAGAGCAATTCCGGTGAACAGAAACAGCAGTCCCACGATCAGGAAGTCGCGCCGACGGCGGGAATACTGGAACACGATACCGAACAGCCCCAGCGCAAAGGGCAGCATGTAAAAATTGTCGCGGGCTTTGTTGGTCTTCAGCAAATCGGGTGCGCCTTCGTTCGACGACCAGGGCAGGAGGTAGCCCGCGCCTTCTTCGTCGCTCTCGCGCCCGGCGAAATTCCACATCAGATACCGCCACCACATGTGGCCCAACTGGTGGCTAAACAAAAACTTTAAGTTGTCGCCCATCGTGGGTTTCTGCCCTTCGGCAAGGCCCAGCATCTGGCGGTACAACTGCGGGTGGTTCTGCTGACTGCTGTAGACGCGGGGAAACAGCATCTCGTCGCCGGGGGCGTAGATGTACTCCGGCTGGTGATCGAAAATAACGTATTTGCTGCCTTCCTTTTTCCAGACCGGTGCCCCCTGCTTCTGGTCGACGGGGCGGGCGGTGAACACGGGGCCGTAGAGCAGCGACCGGCTGCCGTACTGCTCCCGGCGCAGGTAGGACAGGAAATTCAGCGCATCGTCGGGCTTGTTTTCGTTGATGGGCGGGTTAAAATCGGCCCGCACCAGCACCTGCATGTACGATGCGTAGCCGATCAGCACAAACGCTAAGGCCAGCATGGACGTGTTGAGAATGGGCTGCTTCTGCCGCGCCGACCAGATGATGCCGTAGGCCACCGCAGCCAAAAACACAACGGTGAAAAACGCCATGCCCGAGTTGAACGGCAGGCCGAGGGTGTTGACAAAGAACCGCTCCACGAAGAAAGCCATGCCCGGCAGACCCGGAATAATACCCGAATTAATGATGCCGAGGACAATCAAACCTACGCCAAAAGCCATTGCCCCGCCCCAGAACGTCGGTTTAGGGTATTTTTTGAAGTAATAGATCAGGGCCAGCGCGGGCAACGTCACGAGGTTCAGCAAGTGAACACCAATGGACAGGCCCGTCAGATACGCGATGAAGATGAGCCAGCGGTTGGCGGCTGCTTCGTCTTCGATGCGCTCCCACTTGAAAGCCGCCCAGACGACGATAGCCGTGAAAAACGACGACATGCCGTACACTTCGGCTTCGACAGCCGAAAACCAGAATGTATCGGAGAAGGTGTAAGCCAATGCCCCCACGGCTCCCGTGCCGATAATCAGCAGCGTATCGGCAGTCGTGTAGTCGCTTTCCGGCTTCCGGGCATCTCCATGACCGAGCATTTTCTGAGCCAGCATGGTAATCGTCCAGAACAGGAACGCGATGGTAAACGCACTCGCCAGCACCGATCCCATGTTGACCCAGTAGGCCACGCTGGTGAGGTCGCCGAAGGAGAACATCGAAAAAATGCGGCCCAGCAGCAAGAAAAACGGCGCACCGGGCGGGTGAGGCACCTGAAGTTTGAACGAACACGCGATGAACTCGCCACAGTCCCAGAAACTGGCGGTGCGCTCAACGGTGCTCGCATAGGTGAAGAGTGCGATGGCGAAAGCGAACCAGCCCGTGAGGATGTTCAGGCGTTTGAAAGAAGGCATACGGATGGAGATTAACGAGCGGCTTTTGTGTAAGTGACCCCTCAAAATTACGCAAAAACAGCCCGTCCGGGGCAGGGCGGGCTGTTAAAGTTTGTTAAGGCTTATGCGTTGATGGTTTAAGAAACGGGCATGGCATCAGTACACCTCACCCCGTGCGGCTTTCAAGGTATTCTGCATCAGCGAACAGATCGTCATCAGGCCGACGCCACCGGGCACGGGCGTAATAAAACTCGTTTTGGGGGCTACCTCGTCAAATTTTACGTCACCTTTGAGTGAGAAACCGCTTTTCTTGCTGGCGTCCGGCACCCGCTCCAACCCCACATCAATGACCACGGCTCCTTCTTTGACCATATCGGCGGTGATGAACTCCGGTCGGCCGAGGGCTGCGATGAGGATGTCAGCCGAGCGGCAGATGTCGGGCAGGTTCCGGGTCCGGCTGTGGGTGAGCGTGACGGTGCAGTTGCCGGGGTAGGTGTTGCGCTGCATCAGAATCGACATGGGCAGGCCCACAATCTGGCTCCGGCCCACCACAACGCAGTGCTTACTGGCGGTTTTGATGTCGTATCGTTTGATCATTTCCAGCACACCCTGCGGGGTCGCCGATACGTAGGCGGGCAGTCCTTTGGCCATGCGGCCGATGTTGATGGGGTGGAAACCGTCCACGTCTTTGGCCGGGTCGATGGTTTCCATCACGCGGTTCGGGTCGATGTGGTCGGGGAGGGGAAGCTGCACGATCAGGCCGTCCATGTCGGGGTTGTCGTTGACGGTGCGGACGGCGTTGAGCAGCTCAGCTTCGGTGACGGTCGGCTCGAAACGAATCAGCGTGGACGTCATGCCGACCTCTTCGCAGCTCTTCATCTTGCTGGCCACATACGTTTCGGATGCGCCCTTGGTACCGACCAAAATGGCGACGAGGTGCGGAATCTTGCCACCCTGTTTACGGATTTGCGCAACCTCAGCCGCAATTTCAAGTTTGATTTGTGCTGAAAGAAGTTTACCGTCTAATAATTGCATAATAGTAACTCGTCCAGCATTTACGCTGGTCTGTGTACTGCGAAGTTAGGGTAAGTTTATGAAACAAGTCAGATTCTATCTGACGCGGCCAATAGCAAAGGAGGCTCGTAGATAACTGAAACCAGAGACAAAACCAGTCCGTTGAATGGCAATTTGAAATCGCTTTTTAACGGACACTCCCGCTGCGACATTTGGTAAAAGAGGGAATGTAATGCCGCCCTCGACAAAGGGTTGAATGGGTGCCTGACTGTTTTTGACCAGAAATAAACCGCCCTGAGCATTAATCAGGAATGCAGATACTCCGTATAATTGTTGTATTCTATACCGACTTGTGCATAGGTTCGGCTGAACCCTCTGTTGTTTATAAGTCGAATGCTAACACCTACTCCGTAAGGGTTGGGTACATCCGTTGGATTGACTGAGTCGTCCCGTAACGTATTGTGCAGGTAATAGTTGGCCGATGGAAGAATTTGGGTTGTAAACCGCCGACGGGTGCGGGCCTGATAGGTCGCGCTGGTACGCAGTGCACAGTAACGGCCCAATTCGTTGACCAACGGAACCTCTTCGTAATCAAGCCCATTCGGAACTTTGTACTGTGAACAATCGCTGAGCAGAAGACCTAACTGGTTCTTATACTGGCTGTTCGTCACTGATGAGATGACACCATCCTGATTGCGTCTGGTAAGCACATAATTAATCAACTCAATAAAGGAGCTGTCTTTTTCGATGAAATAATGCGGTCGACCCCGCTCATCCGTGTACCCATACAGCGCAATGAGTGGGCTGCGGTACAACGATTGGACAAAAGCGGTCGTCCTCACTGGTCTTACGAAGCTTTCTTTTGTGCGTACGCCGTCTACCACAACGTCCGTGTACGTAAACGTTTTAGTCAACCACCATTCGTCCCGACGAGTCACGTAAAAACCGATCCCTTCCCGAGGGGTAATCTTACGATTTTGCCCTAAGTTGTCAATAAACTGAACGCTTGGCGGACTTGTCAACCAGTCCTGATCGTAAATCTGACCAACAAGCGTGTCGCCTTGTGATTGGGTAAATTTACCAGGTGTGAAACCGCTTTGCTGAGCGAAAGTGAAAGGTGATGATAAATAAAAAATTGAGAAATAAGTAAATAAAATTCTCATAAAAAGGGTGTAATGAATACTATGTACAAACGTAAGTTAATATAACAAAGAATCAATAAATAAAACATGATTTCAGGAGGAGTTATCCATACTACTGCTACCCCGTTGTCAATCGTCCATGCTTCGGGTCCTCCCGCGCCGTGGAGTATTCAGCGCAGAAAATCCGGGCTGGTCCGGCGGGACCTAACCGCACCACCGTCAGTATGAAGAATCGGAATTAGCCTGTCTCAGAACTTATACCCGTAGCCCAGCCGTACTACCTGCGTTTCGTAGTAGTCGGTGCTGACATATCGGAAGCCTGCGCCCTGCACCGACCGCCGGATGCGCAGGGTGTTGGCAATGTCCGTGGCGTTCAGAAACAGTTCGCCCTTGCCCTTCTGAAGCACTTTTTTCAGGCCCGCGTCAATCGAAAAACGCGCGTCGATCCGGCCCTGGGGCACCAGATCGGGGGCTAAGTAAATGGCCGTTAGCTGCGCATCGAGTTGCCGGGGCAGCCGGAACAGCCCGTTGAGCTTGACGTTGCCCGACACCAACTGTTGCCGGTCGGCAGAAAACGTGTTTCGGACCGGATATTGGTTCACGACCGAAAAGGCATCAATGGTGTTCCGGTAGCCGTTCAGGTTCAGGTTTACCGTGGCCCACTTGTCGATGTTCTGGGAGATTACTACTTCAAGCCCGCTCATCCGGCTCCGTCCGGCGTTTTGGAAGATGTTGTAAATCAGGGTGCTGCCGGGTATGATACTGGCAATGCGGGTGATGGTCGCCTGCATGGCCTTGTGGTACGCAGCCGAGTAGAGGTAGCCTCCGTCCCAGCCCGTTTTGTAGCCTAATTCATATGAGCTGGTAAACTGCGGACGCAGGCCCGGATTGCCCACCTTGATGATTTCGGCATCGTCGTACTTGGGGAAAATACGGATGTCGACTTCGTTGGGCCGGTCCACCCGGCGCGTGTAGAACAGCGAAAGGCGGCTGTTGTCGTTCAGTTTGTAGGCTAATCGCAGGTTTGGAAAGGGCTGCCCGTAGCGGTAGCCGTCGCTTCGGTAGGTGTTGTGATTAGGGTCCACCTCATACCGTAAATCCACGTACTCGACCCGCAGACCCGCTTCTACCTCCATCTTCTTGGTTTCGATAATGTAGTTGCCATACAGGGCGGGAATCACCTCGCTGTACGTCGCCCGACCGCCAGCGTTAGTGTCCAGCGGGGAGTTCAGACCTGGGAAAAACTGCATGTTGGTGGGGATGACCCGCCGACGGAACTTGACTCCGGCTTCTACCCGGCCGTAGCGCAGGGGCTGCACGTAGTCAAGCGTAAAATCGCCGACGTGCTCATCCGACAGCAGTTTAAAGGAATCGAACCCGGTGTAGGTGGGCAGAATGTTGGTGAAAAAATACTTCTCGTCCTCCCGATGGAAGGTGTAATTAAGCCCCACGTTGAGCAACCGGCCCGGCTGTTTGAATTTATGCTGCCAGCCCGCCGACGCCGTGACGGTGGTTTTGAGTTCATCCTCCACAAACTGCCACAGCCGCAGCCGCTCCGACAGATTACCATTGAAAAACGGCTGGTCGCCCCGGTCGATGATTTTCTCGCTGCTGAACAGCCCCGATACGGTAATGGTGTTGTTGGCGTTGGCGTACCAGTCGATGCCCGTCTTACCGGTGACGATGTTGGTGTTTCGGTTGCGTTTGATTTGCTGGCGGATCACCTCGCCCGTATCGTAGAACCGGTCGGCGAACTCGTTTTTGTTCAGCGTCTGCGTGTACAGATTATCACCCTGAAAAAATAGGTTGATCTTTTTTTTGCGGTAGTTGAGCGACAGCGACGGGTTGATTTTGGGCGTGTGCCGGTACTGGGGCCGGATGGTGGGGTAGTTTGCCTGTTTCTCCCACAAGGCACCCACGCCTGCTGCCAGACCGACTTTTCCGTTGAATCCTTCTTTTTTTTCTTTCTTGTAGATGATGTTGATGATCCCGGCATTGCCGTTGGCGTCGAATTTGGCCGACGGGTTGTTGATAATCTCGATCCGGTCGATGGCCGAGGCCGGAATGTTGTCTAAGCCCGATTGACCACCGAAACCCGTCAGGGCGGTTTGCTTGCCGTCGATCAGTACCATCACCTGACTGCTGCCCCGCAGTTGCACCTGACCCCCGTCGCCCACCGTAATGCCGGGCAGGTTTTTCATGGCTTCCAGAGCCGACCCGCCCGATTGGCTGATGTTGTCGGCTATCGTAAAGGTTTTTTTGTCCATCGCATTGGCGACGGCATCGGGCCGGGCTGTTACGATCACCTCATTAAGCTGAGCCGCTGTTTCGGTGAGTTCCAGCGTACCCAGGTTCAGAAACTCGCTCAACTGCCCCACCCGCACGGACTGAACGCTGGTTTGATAACCGACATACGTCGTTTTGAGCAGGTAGCTGCCGCTGTTGACGCCGGGTATGGAAAACAGACCGGCTTCGTTGGTGATGGCACCCGTTATGAAGGTGCTGTCGGTGGGGGTCAGCAAGGTCACGTTCACAAACGGCAGCACGGCCTTGCTGCGGGCTTCTTTGACGGTTCCCGACAGCGTTATGCCGACCGTTTGCGAGAGCGAGGCCGTGGCGAAACAAATAAGCAGGAGAGCGAGGAGAGCCGGTTTCATTCGAATAGAGTAACGGGATTTGGCGTCAAAGCTATTCATCGATTCAGCAGTAAATTTACCGTTACCATCAATGCGCATCGTTGCATCGTCGGCTAACCATATTTTTCTCTGAACTCGTCGCGCTGCCGGATGTAGTCTTCGTCGGCCATGACCTCGAGGTATTTTTCGCGAAAAATGTCGGCACATTCCTTTTTGGTAAGATCAACGTCTTGGGGGGCTGTTTCCCGCCCGTGCGCGCCACTTTGTCCTTTTTTATCGTCAGGCACCGGTCCCACGTACTTTTGCCCCGATTTGTGGTGGTAATACTGTAAACTCTGGGTCATGCCCATCTGCAAAAACTTCCGGGCCATGTCCATGCCGACGAAGTCGCCGTTGGTTTTATAATCCAGAAATAGCTGGTAGATTTTCTCCGACGACTCACGGGCGACATCGGGCGTTTTGAACCGCCAGTGGGGAAGAATCTCGTCTTTATATGGCCTTATCAGCAAGACGCCCATTTCACCCTTGCCGACGCGGTAGAGTTCGGGCTGTTCGCGCAGGTTGAGGGTGCGGTAGTCGAGGTCGTAGTTGAAGGCGCGGTCGTTGGCTGGCATTG
>JAYTAC010000345.1:0-3974 GCA_043737755.1 Spirosoma sp. | reverse complement strand
ACGACGACCGTATCGACCTGAACGATTACCACAAGCAGCAGAACACTCGTTTGGTGAAGGAAGTCTACGAGCAGCCCTTGCTGTCGCCCGAAGCGTTCACCAAACAGACGAAGCGGCTTCGTTCCAGGAGCCGCAAACAGCCGACGAGCGTTGGGAAATAAGTCAGCAACTTCGGACTGTGGAGGAAGAAGCGTTGGCGAATTGGGCTAACGAAGCTAATCTCCTGCTTGATGCAGATGCGTTCACCGCCCGCTGGATTGAAGCCGGAGAGATTGAAGGTGGAGAACATCAGGTGTACTCCGACGAGGGTATTGTTTTCAAACGGAACAACCTGCTCTACCACACCAATTGGCTGGAGTATTTTCACCGCTTAGTGCTCCACAACTGGCTTTTCCCCGAAACAGCCGTTACGTTTTTGGGGCTGATGTTTGTTGACGATGATCTCCAACCTGTTATTAGTCAAAAAGCGTTGCAGGGCGTCCGGGGAGCCACTCAACCGGAGGTCGAAGCCGAAATGAACCGCCGGGGTTTCTAACGCCGGTTTGCCGATGATTATCACAATCCTGACTTGGGCGTTGTGGTCGAAGACCTGCACAACGAAAACGTCCTGGTCAGCCTAAGAGGAAGCCTGCTTATTTTTGATCCGGTCATCTATCTGGCTAAATCGGACATGGGATTGCCCGTACCAACCGGATTTTATTGACTTCTTACCCATGAACGCCACGCTTGCCAACGATCTGTTCCGACAAAGCATCCGGGACTACCACCGCGCCGACCACGTCGACACGCCCATTGCCAATTCGTTTGCCGCCGATGACATTCAGTTTTTGCTGTACCAAAAAAACTGGATCGACACCGTGCAGTGGCACCTCGAAGACCTTATCCGCAGCCCCGCCATCCGGCCCGATGAACTCGTTGCCATCAAACGGCGCATCGACCGGTCGAATCAGGACCGGACCGACACGGTTGAGCAAATTGACGGCTGGTTTTTCGAGCAGTTTTGCAGCATACTCCCCAAACCCGGTGCCCGTCTGAACTCCGAAACGCCCGCCTGGCTGCTGGACCGCATGTCGATTCTGCAATTGAAACTGTACCACTTTCGCGAACAGACCGAGCGGCCCGACGCCCCGGACGAACATCGCCAAAAAGCCCGGCAGAAGTTAGCGGTGCTGACGGAACAGGAGGGGGATCTGGCCCGCTGCTTCGATGAATTACTCGACGACATCCGCACTGGTAACCGGTACATAAAAGTTTACCGCCAGATGAAAATGTACAACGACCCCACGCTCAACCCGGTCCTGTATGGGAGCAGTCGATCCAGCCCGGATCAACCCTGACGGATGGCGAATCTGCTCCTGCTGCGTTTTTCGGCGATGGGTGATGTAGCCCTGCTGGCTCCGGTCGTGCAGGCGTTTACCAACCGCTATCCTGATGTACGGATTACCGTGGTGACGCGTCCGAAATTCGTCGTTTTTTTCGCGCAGTTCCCCAGCGTCCGCGTTGTTGGTGCCGACGTGAACGGACGACACAAAGGATTGGCGGGCCTGTTCCGGTTATTTCAGGAACTGCGCAGGATGGATGCATTCGACCTGATCGTCGATGCGAACGAGAACCTACGCTCGGCGGTACTGAAACGCCTGTTTTGCATGGCGGGCGTTTCGTCGGTATCGCTCGACAAGGGACGCACCGACAAAAAAGCACTCGTTCGGAAAGACGACAAGATCCGGCGGCCGTTACCGCACAGTATCGAACGGTACGCCAATCTGTTCGGGACGGCCGGTTTCGCTATTCCGGTCCCGCTTACCAAGTTGTTTTCGTTTGTCCCAATGCCCGCTGCTGAGGCTGAATTAACTACCTTTCTGGAACGTCATAGTCTGCCCGTTGGTGAGCCGTGGCTGGGTATCGCGCCGTTTGCCCAGCACGTTCAGAAGATGTGGCCGTTCGAGCGGTTCGGGCCATTGCTGGAGCAACTATACGCTGACCGGCCCATCCGTATCTTTCTGTTTGGGGGTGGTTCCGTGGAGATTGCCCAACTCGAAACGTTGCGGCAACGCTTTCCACAGGCTATCGTCGTGGCGGGGCAACTCTCGTTATCGGCCGAACTGGCCCTCATCCGTCGGTTGGCCGGAATGCTTTGCATGGACTCGGGGAACATGCATTTGGCAGCCCTGAGTGGCGTACCGGCGCTGTCGATTTGGGGGGCCACGCACACCGACGCCGGTTTCGGGCCGTGGGGACAGGGCAGCGACGCCATCATTCAGATTCCAACCGACGTGCTGACCTGCCGTCCCTGCTCGGTGTTTGGCAACGTCCCCTGTTGGCGGGGTGATCTGGCCTGTCTCAACGACATCCCGGTAGCGATGGTTGCCGGGCGGGTGCGGCAGATGCTTGGCGGTAAGAGAGTAACTTAAACTGTAAACGCGTGAAAATCAGAACATTGATAGTCGCTGTAATGATGCTTTTTGTGCTGTATGCCTGTGACAAAAAGCAGACCCAAATGCAAATTGTTGGTACCTGGGAGTTGATATCGGCAACCACCACCGAAAAAGATACCAGTTTTTCTACGTTCGACAGCCGGAACAAGTTTATAAAAATTATCAATCCGACTCACTTTGCCTTTTTGAATCACAGCCTGCGGGCTGATGGAGATACCAGTACCGGTACGTTCACGGCGGGCGGTGGCGCATATACGCTGGTAGACAGTCTGTACACCGAACGCTTAGATTACTGCATTGACCGAACGTGGGAAAACAACAAATTTGAATTCGTTCTAACCCTGACGGGCGATACCCTGACCCAAAAAGGCATCGAGAAAGTCGACAAATTGGGTATCGACCGCGTCATCACTGAAAAATACAGGCGGGTAAATAAGTAACGGGTGTTTCGGCCCGTTACTACTCCATCAATCCAGCCGGACCCACACTGTACCGTCGAGCGAGTCGCCCGACTCCAGTACCGTTAACCCGTCGCCGTTATTAAAGGCGTCGACGTTGGCCGTCAGGGGTTCAATCGCCATGCTGTCGCGCCCGGCGGGCGTGTAGCAGACGAGAAAATTAAGCTTTCCCATACCTGTTTCCTGCCCGACTACGAGCCGGATACCCGTTTTTGGTGATGTCAGTACGGTCTCGGCAAACGACTTGCCGTCAGTTGAAGGCACCGTTGGTTCGATGAAGAATGGGGTGTCCAGCGTTCGGTCGCGCAGCGAAATCGTTGCTGCCTGTTCAACCGGTTGCCGTCCGGCCGGGATCATGTCGCCGTCGAGCACGATGGCGGTCCGGGCGGGGAGCGACAGGGTCAGGTCATCGACCGATTCGTCAGAAAACGTAAAATAAGGATGCCAGCCAAATGCCGCCGGGCAGGACTTTGTACCGGTGTTCAGGGCCGAATAACTGACGCGCAGGGCACACATACGGTCGGTGGTGACGCTGCCGAACGGCAACTGATTGGCCTGAATCAGTTCATACGTAACCGTCAGCGCAAATGGAAACGGATAGCCCGCGAGTTCACCCCCGTAGTCGTGGCGCAGCACCAACCGGGCATAGGTGTCGGTCGTTTCCTCACTGACAATAGAGAAGGGTCTACCATGAACCAGACCGTGCAGGGCATTGTCGCGGTTGGGTTCGTTCATGGGCAGGGCGTAGGCTTCGCCATCAAATCTGTAAACGCCGTGGCGAATCCGGCTTGGAAACGGGTAGAGCAGCGCGCTGGCGTAACTCTCGTCGGCCAGCAGTGCCTGGGGCGACTCCGGGGCGTTGATCAGAGCCAGCAGATCGTTGCCTTTGCGCAGTACCAACCGGCGCAGCAGGGCACCAAATCCGGGGAGAATGCTCACGAACTCACCCGTTTCGGCGTGTTCGAGCAGGTATTCGGTGAGTGGCTCGGAATCGGTCGCCAGCGGACCGAACGGCTGCGTGGATATGGTGAATGGCATAGGGAAACAGGTAGGTTTGTGGGCTGCGTCCTATCTAATCCCG
>JAYTAC010000344.1:0-9649 GCA_043737755.1 Spirosoma sp. | reverse complement strand
CTGGAAAGTATTCAGAAGTTAGCCAAAGTGCTCGACATGGGGGACGAAGGGGCAATTCAATTTTGCACCAAAGAGGAATTGCTGATAATGACTTTAAGCAAGCCAACATCATGCTCTTTCCTCTTTGAACTGACCTTGATCCCGTCGGCCTGGCTGTTGGCTGTAAACTTTGGGCTTCCAATGCTTTTTCAGTGGCTCATCACTCAAGTGGGCGGCCGCTGGAGTCAAATAGCCACAGCTCATATGAGGTCTCAAGTGGTTGTAGTTATAGATGCTCTTGTCAACCGCTTTCACCGCTTCCTCAAAACTAATGAATACCCGATTCAAGCGAAAATCTGTCTTCAAAATACCGTTCACTCGTTCGGCTATGGCATTCTCATAAGGGTCGCCATACTGAGTCATACTAATTGAGATGCCCGCCCCTTTTAGCTTGCGGATATAGTCGAAACTACAATATTGGTTACCTCGATCAGAATGATGAATCAGTTCTTTCCCCTTTTCCCAGTTATTAAGTAAGGCCATCTCCAAAGCTTTCTGACAACCTTCCGCCGTTAAGAAAGGATGTAGGCAATAGCCAACAATCAACTTGGAATAGGCATCAGTAATAATTGACAAATAGCTGAAACTAATACTAATTCAGAATTGATATGTCGTACATTTAAGGCATGAACTATTCCGCTCTGATCACCGAAGACCTTGCCACGTTACAAGTAACCGAAAAACAGCAAACCAAAGCTCAGTTTCGCGACTATGTCCGCTTTCTACGCCTGCTTAAATCTGGGCAAGCTAGCACCCAGCTAACCGCAGCCAATCAAGTTAACCTCAGTCTGAGACAGGCCCAACGCCTATGGAAACACTATCGCCAGCAAGGACTACATGCCCTGATCCAACCCCGTATGTCTACCTATATGGGCAAGTTATCGACCACTCAGATGAGTCATTTACGCGGCTTTCTGCTTGATGACCAAGCCCAGACACTCGCCGATATCCAGACCTATTTAGCGGATCGACTCGGGGTCAAGTACACCATCGGCGGAGTTTTTGACCTCTGCAAACGCCTTAAAATCAAGCCCAAAACAGGCCGACCCGTTCATGCTCATCAGGCACCGGGTGCGGTGGAGGACTATAAAAAAAATTTGAGATCCTAAGCCGGGACTTCCCTTGCCAAGCCATCCTCTTTCATGACGAGTTGCGTGCAGGAACCCGGACCGAACTGGGCCGTAAATGGGCACCTACCGGTCACCGTCCGGTGTCGCCCGTGCGGATCGGCTATGAAAGCGTCTATTTGTATCTGGCCTTGTGTCCCTTCACGGGGCAGGGCTACGCGGCTTTTCTGCCCAAACTCAATGCCTACTGGTTCGGCTGGTTTGTCAATCAAATCGACGCTTGTCTGAGCCAAAGGACGTTACTGATAGCGGATGGTGCCACGGCTCACAAGGCGGAGTTATTTATTGGGACAAGCATGAGCTTCAACAAGTTGCCTGCTGCCTGCCCTGAACTCAATCCGGTCGAGCGGGTCTTCAAGGAGATTCGTCGTGGGTTGAAGCACCGGGTATTTGCTACCTTGGAGGAGGCTCAGCAGCGGGTGAAAGCCATTCTGGAAGACCTTTTCAATGTTCGCCAGTTAATTGTCAATTTGGCTTGCTTTCCGTACATCTTAAATACGACACTGTCAATCTGAATTAGTATAAGTATGATTTTGTCCATATCAAAAGATTTTTCTTGTGTAAAAAAAGCCCCGCCAAGAAATCTTAGCGGGGCTGACTACTAATCTACATTACTTCACTTCTTCATACGGCACGTCCGAGACGTTATCGCCGGTGGGCTGGCCCTGCCCGTTGCCGGGGTTAGCGTTACCACCGTCAAAACCAGCCCCGTCCATCGGGTTAGCGTCTGCACCACTAGTAGCGTTGTACATCTCAGTCGAAGCCGTGGCCCAGGCTGCGTTCAGTACTTCCAGTGCCGTGTTAATGGCAACAGCATCGCGGGATGCGTGGGCCGTGCGCAGGGTGCCGAGAGCGTCTTCAATAACCGTTTTGTTGACCGGACTAAGCTTGTCGCCGTACTCCTTCAGTTGCTTCTCGGTCTGGAACACCATCGAATCGGCCGCGTTGACTTTCTCAATCGTTTCGCGCTCGGCTTTGTCGGACGCTTCGTTGGCTTTGGCTTCTTCCCGCATCCGACTAATTTCGGCGTCGGTCAGGCCACTCGATGCCTCAATGCGAATTTTTTGCTCTTTGCCGGTCCCTTTGTCCTTGGCCGTCACGTTCAGAATACCGTTGGCATCTACGTCGAAGGTCACTTCGATTTGCGGCACACCACGCGGAGCAGGCGGAATATCGGACAAGATGAACCGGCCCAACTGACGGTTCTGCTGCGCCATCGGCCGCTCACCCTGCAAAATATTGATCTCTACGCTCGGCTGATTATCCGACGCTGTCGAGTAGGTTTCTACTTTTTTGCTCGGGATCGTCGTGTTGGCTTCCACCATCTTGGTGAACACACCACCCATCGTTTCAATGCCCAACGACAGCGGGATAACGTCCAGCAACAACACGTCTTTTACCTCACCGGTTAATACGCCACCCTGAATGGCGGCACCAACGGCTACGGCTTCGTCGGGGTTGACGGCTTTCGAAGGCTTGCGACCAAACAGTTTCTCTACTTCGTCCTGCACCTTCGGAATCCGGGTCGAACCACCCACCAGAATCACCTCGTCGATCTGGTTAGCGGCCAAACCGGAATTTTTCAACGCCCGGCGGCACGGCTCCAGACTCCGCTGAATCAGCGAATCGGCCAACTGCTCGAATTTCGCCCGGCTCAGCGACCGCACCAAGTGCTTGGGGATGCCATTCACCGGCATGATGTAGGGCAGATTGATCTCGCTCGAAGCAGACGTTGAGAGTTCAACTTTGGCTTTTTCGGCGGCTTCCTTCAGGCGTTGCAGGGCCATCGGGTCCTGGCGTAGATCAATCGCTTCGTCTTTTTTAAATTCGTCGGCGAGCCAGTCGATAATCACCTGGTCGAAGTCGTCACCACCGAGGTGCGTATCGCCGTCGGTTGCTTTTACTTCAAATACACCGTCACCAAGTTCCAGAATCGAAATATCGAACGTACCGCCACCGAGGTCAAAGACGGCGATTTTCTGGTCTTTATCGGTTTTGTCCAGACCGTAGGCTAACGCGGCTGCGGTTGGCTCGTTGATGATTCGCTTCACGTCGAGACCGGCAATGGCCCCCGCTTCTTTGGTCGCCTGCCGCTCGGCATCGTTAAAGTAAGCGGGCACTGTGATAACGGCTTCCGTGACGGTTTGACCGAGGTAGTCTTCGGCCGTTTGCTTCATCTTTTGCAGAATCAGTGCCGAAAGCTCCTGCGGGGTATACTGACGATCGCCGATGCGAACGCGGGGCGTCGAGTTAGGGCCGTTCTCTACGTCGTAGGTAACGTTTTTGATTTCGTTCGTTACCTCACTGTAGCGTTTCCCCATGAACCGCTTGATGGAGGAAATCGTGTTTTTGGGGTTGGTGATGGCCTGGCGTTTGGCAGGTGCGCCCACTTTGCGCTCGCCGTTGCCATTATCCATAAATGCAACCACCGAAGGTGTCGTCCGGGCACCCTCCGAATTGGGGATCACGACCGGCTCGTTGCCTTCCATCACGGCCACGCACGAGTTGGTGGTGCCCAAATCAATACCAATTATTTTTCCCATGATTACTTTCTGACTTATGGTTTAGTTCCTCTATTTGCTCTGCTTATCTGCTGACAGATGCAAACCCTCTATCAATCTAAATGCCAGCCGGGAGAAATGGACATTTTGCTGTCAGATTGTCAGAATAACGAGCCAGACGGGTCCAAAGTGGCGTGTTCAAAGAATCGTTGACGGGAAGACGTGACAGATCAGATGCGTACACGGTGCAAAAGCTCATTCTCATTCCCGGATAAGGAATATGCTGTAGAGTAACAGTTCATGACCCGCTGTTACTGAACGCGTCAGTCGGTTTTCAATGCATAAAAATTCCCGGAGTGACAGCCTGCTGAACAGACTATCACTCCGGGAGCATATGACCACGTACTGATTACCAGTGATTACCGCCCACCGAACAGGCCACCCAGCATACTGCCCAAACCGCCACCCGACTGCTGACCACCTCGTTGCCCACTCACCATGCCCATCAAATCGCTCATATCGAGCTTGCCGTCGCGCATTGCCGAGGAAGCCATGCTCATCCAGTCGGTGCCCTGCTGACCCGTGGCGGCTCCCATGATGCTGTTACCGTCGACACTGCTATCGTTGGGGTCCTGCGCTTTGTTCATCAATTTGCCCAGCACCATCGGCACCAGCATCCCGGCCACCGACATAGCCACCTGGGGCGATATACCCAATTTTTCCATCAGGCTCTGCTGCACGTTCTGCTGCACACCCTCGGTCACCTGACCCTGACTATCGCCCCCCTGACCGGTGAGCATCCCCATCAGATTACCAATGCCACCCCCCTGCGCCTGCTGTTGCAAACCACCCAGAATACCGCTCGATACAGCCTGCATGGCGTCATCGTTCTGACTGTTGGGAATAGCCGGGTTATTGACAATGGCATCACCCGACTGCTGCTTCACTAAATTCATCAGTGTTTCAAACATGATTGCTTTTTGTTTATTAGGTTGATGGGACTGGAACGAAAAACCCCCGGACTTGCCGGATTCACTTTTGGCACAAATCAATTATTTTTGGCCCGAATCCACTCTTATGTCTATGACGAACGAGGAACTCAAAAGTAGCGGCCCGGTAACGGAAACCAGTTCGTTCTCTGAGCAAATTAACCCGTTGCTCACCGGTTTGTTTTATCCCGGCGAATCCGATGAGCCCGTCGAGCCGGTAACCTGCTATCTCGACCAGCCCGAACTCCTCACCAACAGCCAGATCAGAGACTGGCTCATGCTGTCTACTTCAGTTTGCGTGGCGGAAATGGCGGAAGCCGAATTCTGGGAGCCGGTCATCACAGAACAGGACTGGTACGGCGACGACGAAAAAACCCGCACCCGCCAGTTTCAGCAACTAAAAAAACGCTTAGAGGACACGCTGACGGAGCGGCAAGTGTTTCGCGTGGGCGACGCAGAAATCGACGTGTACCTGCTCGGACGACAGGCCGACGGCACGCGAACGGGCATCAAAACCATGATTGTCCAGACATAGCTGCTTCCCGGTTGGTCCCGACACGTCGGGTTCCGGCTTACCGCCGGGCTAACCGCACCGCCGGTTGCTACCAACAAAAAAGCCCCGGCTCATCACCGGGGCTTTCACTACTGTAAGTCTGTTTACTTTACCTGGTCCACAACGGCTTTAAACGCTTCCGGATGGTTCATAGCCAGATCGGCTAATACTTTACGGTTGAGTTGAATGTCCGACTTGTTGAGCGCACCCATCAGTACCGAGTACGACAGGCCATGAATCCGGGCACCGGCGTTGATACGCTGAATCCAGAGACTACGGAAATCGCGTTTCTTGGCCCGGCGGTCGCGGTAGGCGTAGCCCAATCCTTTCTCGACGGCGTTTTTGGCAACCGTCCAGACATTCTTACGCCGACCAAAATAACCTTTGGCCAGCTTCATTACTTTTTTCCGGCGCGCCCGTGAGGCAACGTGATTGACGGAACGTGGCATAGTGTTTTTTGTTTTTTGACAACCGGCGACAGATCAGTTATCAGTTACCAATAGACAGCTATCGCTTGATATCACTGCTTACTGATCACTGTTTACTGGTCACTGTTCTTAGTGCCGGGCATCGGGTGAAACATGAAACCGGACGCGACTGCGTCCTTTTTTGACCCGTTAAATGTTCAGCAGCAATTTGATGCGCGGCTGATCGGGACCACAAACCAGTGTATCGTGCACTAAATTGCGCTTCTGCTTGGTCGTTTTCTTAGTCAGAATGTGACTGTGGAAGGCGTGCTTCCGCTTGATTTTTCCGGTGCCGGTCAGCTTGAAACGCTTCTTGGCGGCCGAATTGGTTTTTACTTTTGGCATTGTGACAAACCGCTAACGGTGAAGTAAATAGTAAACAGGCCGCAAAGATACGAAAAGACGCCGGATATAGAACGCCGAATGCGCCGACTTACGCAAAGAGAGTCGGCGCATTCGGCGTTCTATATCCGGCGTGTCAACAATCTACTTCTTGGGCGTTGCCACCTTCGGTGCTAAGAACATGCTCATTCGCTTGCCCTCGAGCCGGGGTTCTGTTTCTATCTTACCGTAATCTTCCAGACCCTTCGAAAACCGGTCGAGGAGTTGAAAGCCCCGGTCTTTAAACACAATGGCCCGCCCCACAAACTGCACATAGGCTTTTACCTTGGCACCCTCTTTCAGAAAATTAATGGCGTGCTTGAGTTTGAACTCAAAGTCATGATCGTCGGTGTTGGGACCAAACCGGATTTCCTTGATAACGACTTTGGTAGCGTTAGCCTTGATTTCCTTCTGCTTCTTCTTCTGCTCGTACTTGAACTTGGAGTAGTCCACGATACGGCAAACGGGCGGAACGGCATTGGGCGACACTTCAACGAGATCGAGGTTCTGGGCTTTGGCCATTGCCTGCGCCTGATTCGTTTCGTAAACGCCCTGCTCTGTGTTTTCACCAACCACCCGCACTTCGCGGGCCAGAATGCGCTCATTGACTTTGTAGGGTTCTTCAACCACGCGACGGGGTGGTCTGCGCTGGGGTAATGCCATATAGTGTGTTTAGGAGAACAAATGTTGCTGACCGATTTTGCTAAGTCGGTTGGATAACGTGCCGGGTAGTAAAAAGTTCGGGAACATATTGAAAATAGGGCCTGGAAGCAAGGATCGGGTTTGACGTTCGTGGTTTACCGTTCGTGCGGTTCCCCGCCCGGACTACAAATCCCGGCGGGGAACCGCACGAACGGTAAACCCGGCGCTCACATCTTCACCTCGGCCTGGAACAACCGGATGAAATCGGCAATGGGCATCATCCCCATGTCGCCCTGTCCGGTGGCGGCACCGCCTTTGCGCCGGACGGATAGCTGCCCTTCGGCGGCTTCCTTCTCACCAACGATCAGCATATAAGGCACTTTGGCGATTTCAGCATCCCGAATTTTGCGACCGATTTTCTCGTCACGCAAATCAACGAATCCCCGGATGTCCTGCTCCTGTAGCTGAAGAAACAAGTCGTTTGCGTATTCTTCGTACTTCTCCGAGATGGGCAGAATAGCAATTTGATCGGGCGAGAGCCAGAGTGGAAAATTACCCGCCGTTTGCTCGATCAGGATGGCAATAAACCGCTCCATCGACCCGAACGGGGCGCGGTGAATCATCACGGGCCGGTGTTTCTGATTGTCGGCTCCGACGTACTCGAGTTCAAACCGGTTCGGCAGGTTATAATCTACCTGAATCGTACCCAACTGCCATTTCCGGCCGAGGGCGTCGCGCACCATAAAATCTAATTTGGGACCGTAGAAAGCCGCTTCGCCCAGTTCGGTCACGGTAGGCAGCCCCTTTTCGGCCGCTGCTTCGATGATGGCCGACTCCGCCCGCTCCCACAACTCGTCCGAACCAATGTACTTGGTCTTGTTTTCAGGATCACGCAACGAAATCTGAGCCGTGTAATCCGTAAACCCGAACGTCTTAAATACGTACAATACCAGATCAATTACTTTCAGAAACTCTTCTTTCACCTGATCCGGTCGGCAGAACATGTGCGCATCGTCCACCGTGAAGCCCCGCACCCGCGTCAGCCCGTGCAACTCGCCGGATTGTTCATAGCGATACACCGTTCCGAACTCCGCCAAACGCAGGGGCAGGTCGCGGTATGAGCGGGGCCGCGATTTGTAGATTTCGCAGTGGTGAGGGCAGTTCATCGGTTTGAGCATGAACTCCTCATCCTCGTCGGGGGTGTGAATAGGCTGGAATGAATCTTTGCCGTATTTCTCCCAGTGTCCCGACGTCACGTAAAGCTGCTTACTGCCAATGTGGGGCGTCACAACGGGCAGGTAACCCGCCCGGACCTGCGCTTTTCGGAGGAAATTCTCCAGCCGCTCCCGCAGAATGGCACCTTTGGGCAACCACAGGGGCAACCCCGCCCCTACTTTCTCCGAAAACGTGAACAGGTCAAGTTCTTTGCCGAGTTTCCGGTGATCCCGCTTTTTGGCTTCTTCGAGCAGAAATAAATAGTCGTCGAGTTCTTTTTGCTTGGGGTAGGTGACGGCGTATATCCGGGTTAGCTGCTTATTTTTTTCGTTGCCGCGCCAATAGGCCCCGGCTACGTTCATGATCTTGACTGCCTTGATAAAACTCGTGTTGGGAATGTGAGGGCCCCGGCATAAATCCGTAAAATCCCCCTGTCTGTAGAACGTGATGGTGCCGTCTTCGAGTCCTTCGAGCAGATCGAGTTTGTACGGGTCGCCCTTCTCCTCGAAATACGCCACAGCATCGGCCTTGCTCACGGGTGTGCGGACGTACGGCTCTTTCCGACGGGCCAGTTCGAGCATTTTGTCCTCCACTTTTTTGAAGTCTTCCGGCGAAAACGGCTGTCCGTTCAGGTCGACGTCGTAATAGAAACCGGTTTCCACGGCCGGACCAATCCCGAACTGAACGCCCGGATAGAGACTCTCTAAGGCCTCAGCCAGCAAGTGCGCCGACGAGTGCCAGAACGTCGCTTTTCCGGCGGCATCATTCCAGGTCAGCAACTGCACCTCGGCGTCGGCGTCGATGGGCCGCGTGGCATCCTGAATAACCCCGTTTACTTTGGCGGCCAGCACATTGCGGGCTAATCCCTCACTGATTTGGGTGGCGATATCCAGCCCGGTGCTGCCTTTGGGATACTGACGAACGCTGCCGTCGGGCAGCGTCACGCGGATTTGTTCGTCCTGCGCAATCATTGGTTTATTTTTTAATGAATAACGTGGACCGGTTAATGTACGATGAAACGAGCGCTACCTCATGATAGTCGTGCCACATTATTCGTTGGCTGTTAATCATTGTGCATTGTACATTATTCAGTTTACATTCCTTTTCAATTCTGTCCAATCGATCTGACGGCTCGTCGTACTGAGTCGCTTTCGCCAGTAAGCACCCGTCTGGGCTGGATCGTCGAAATGCGGACGCGGGTCGTGTCGAGCACGGCCCGACCCCGAGTTGCCGCCGATGGTCCGGTGGGCGCAGCGGGCAAAAATAAGGAGTTATACGGGTTTTTCGCGTACCGTCGCCGGTCGGACCGCCACAATCCGGCCGCAGCCTGCCGGTCGGCGGGGTTTTGCTGAGTCGATCTGGTGTAGGCAGCAACGGCTAAGTCATATTGCCCCATCTGCTCGTGGCAGTAGCCGAGGTAGGTGTCGATGCGCGGAAACTGGGGCCGGAGTTGCTGCACCCGCTGGTAATTGGCTAAGGCAGTGTAGTAATTTCGGTACGTCTGATTGATCAGCCCCATCTGAAAATAAGCCTGGTAATAACCGGGCTGAACGCGCACCGTCCGCTGGTAGTACGTCATGGCACTGTCTGTCTTACCCGCCGTGTGATAGATCAGCCCCCGGCCGTAATTGAGCCGGGCATTCGTGGGGAAATACCGCAGCGCCTGACCGCTGTAGGCGAGCGCCGAAGCCGCATTGCCCTGTGTCCGGTAAATCGACGCCAACTGGTTGTACGT
>JAYTAC010000343.1:0-1500 GCA_043737755.1 Spirosoma sp. | reverse complement strand
AGTGATCCATGTACACCTGCTCCACGCCCATGCGCGTCTGCGGAAACCTGACCCGGTTGGCATCGCCCCAGTTGGATTGCTTCACGTTCTCACCGAGGGCAAACTTAATGAACCCGTCGGCACCCTTCACGAGCAGCGCGTCCGGCGACTCGCCCCATTTGAGTTTGATAATCGCCGACTGCCCGCCAATGGCGTTGGCCGAACCGTGCAGCAACTGCGACGTCGTGACGCCCCCCGCCAACTGCCGGTAAATATTCACGTCTTCCGAATCCACAACGTCGGCCATGCGCACCTCGGCCGTGCTCGACTGCGACCCTTCGTTAACCGACAGCAGGGCAATGTGCGAGTGTTCGTCGATGATGCCGTTGGTGAGGTGTTTCCCCGTCCCGTCGAACACGGCAATGTCCGCTGGTACGGGCAGGTTCTTACCCACTTTGGCGATCTTGCCCCCTGTGATAAATACGTCGGCATTGGTCAGGATGCCGTCTTTCTCGTTGGTCCAGACCGTCGCATTCCGAATCATCATCGTTTGGGGCATTGGCTTACGAGCGTTGCCCATGCCCACGAACGGGTACAACACGGCGGTCGCACTGGCTGGTAAGGAAGCCACCGTTGTTACTGATGCAGCGGTTGTCGAGGTAGCCATTGAACTGGTCGCCGACGTGGATACGGTAGATGCAGATACTGGCGAGTCACCTGTCCGTACAGCCGACCACGTCACCAGCTTTCCGTCGGGGGTTTGGCCGTCGCCCTGGATACTGGTCGGGCTGGTCCGATAGCCAGTCAGACGCGTCATCCCCGGTCGGTCCGGCGCTCCGGGCTTTTTGTCAAGCTGCACCTGCATCGAGACGAGATCACCACTAACCGCCACTTTGGGCGTGATTTTGGTCGTGTCAGCCATAATCTGGTACTCCGGTTTGTCGGCTGATTTCCCTGTGATGTTCAGCTTCAGATTCGTGCGTTCGGCAATGGTCAGATTCCACGTCCCGCGCAGGTCAGCCGCGTTTTTCTCGTTAACGATGTATTGCTTCCCGCGAATCCAGTTTTCGTAGATCACGTTGTCGGCCCCGAACAGATTGCCCGAGGTGATGATGAAATTCGCTACGCGGCCCTTCTGCAACGTACCCACCTGATCATCGGCCCGCATCAGCCGGGCGGGGACAATTGTGAGTGCTTCCAATGCTTTTTGCTCGGTCAAACCGTTTTCGATGGCTTTGCGCAGGTTCGCCCAGAAATCAGCTTTGTTTTTCAGACCCGCCGTCGTCAGCGCAAACGGGATGTTCGCCCCCACCAACCGACCGGCGTTCATCGGAGCCATTTCCCAGTGTTTCAGTTCAGCCAATGACACATTATCGGCATCCCAGGCATCTTCCACGTCGTAGGGCTGCGGAAAATTCAGCGGCACAATCAGCGACGCGCCGGTTGCTTTCACCTCGTCGATCCGCTGGTATTCGTCGCCCGAACTGCGCATAATGTACTGAATCCCAAACTCATCACCTA
>JAYTAC010000342.1:0-1500 GCA_043737755.1 Spirosoma sp. | reverse complement strand
CTGTGTGGGTTGATCACGAACTTCTTGGCCACGCCACTGTCGAACTCAGCATAGCCTTTTGGTGCATCATCGAGCGAGATAACCTCGACGTTGACCGCTTTGGCAATCTGGATTTTGTCGTACAGAATCGCCATCATCAGTTGCCGGTTGTATTTGGTGACCGGTGTTTGTCCCGTGAAGAACGAGTGGCTTTTGGCCCATCCCAATCCGAACCGGATCGACAAATTACCCGTCTGCGCTGATTTTTCCTCGGCACCGGGATCGGCCGTAACGTAGAGACCCGGAATGCCGATGGAACCCCCGGCGCGGGCAATTTCCATAAGCGAGTTCAGTACGGCTGCCGGTACTTCTTTGCTGGTTTCGCTCCCGTGCCCGCGAGCTTCGAAGCCCACACAGTCAACGGCACAGTCGACTTCGGGAATACCCAGAATCTGCGCAATCTGATCGGCGAGTGACGCGCTTTCGTTCAAATCGACCGTTTCGCAGCCGATGGAACGGGCGTGAGCTAACCGTGCTTTGTTCATGTCGCCCACAATGACGACGGCCGCGCCCAGCAGTTGCGACGAAGCCGCTGCCGCCATCCCGACCGGTCCGGCCCCGGCGACATAGACCGTCATGCCCGGTCCGACGCCCGCGTTGACGGCCCCGTGAAAACCCGTCGGGAAGATGTCGCTGAGCATGGTCAGGTCGCGAATTTTCTCCATTGCCTGTTCCCGGTCGGGGAAGCGCAGCAGGTTAAAATCGGCGTAGGGGACCATTACGTACTCGGCCTGCCCGCCAATCCAGCCGCCCATGTCGACGTATCCGTATGCACCGCCCGCCCGCGACTCATTGACGTTCAGACAGATACCGGTTTGCTGCTCTTTGCAGGTACGGCAACGGCCGCAGGCCACATTGAACGGCACCGACACAATGTCGCCCACGTTGAGAAATTCTACGTCGGAACCCATCTCAATGACTTCGCCCGTGATCTCGTGGCCCAGCACCAGACCGGCTTCCGCCGTTGTCCGGCCCCTGACCATGTGTTGATCGGAGCCGCAGATGTTGGTCGAAACCACTTTCAACAACACCCCGTGATTGATTTTTTTGCCTTTGGGATTTACTAATTCAGGGAAGTCGATGCTCTGCACCTCCACTTTTCCCGGCTCGATGTACACGACGCCACGATTGCTGGCCATAGTTTTGTTGGTTAGGGTTTAGGGAATAAACTGGTTTACACGATAGCCTCGACACCCGCCTGAGCCACGATATGATCGTTCTCAACGGTGTTGCCCGACACACCGATGCCGCCAAT
This sequence comes from Spirosoma sp., assembly GCA_043737755.1. Lineage (GTDB taxonomy): Bacteria > Bacteroidota > Bacteroidia > Cytophagales > Spirosomataceae > Spirosoma. The sequence goes on along the minus strand of JAYTAC010000342.1, from coordinate 206 downwards.
TACCTCACTGCCATTCATGATGGGAATACCACCAGGAAACGTAATCAGGCCACCGTTGGCGTGTTCGATGTTGAACAGCGGGCCACCCGGCTGCGATAGTTTGCCCAGTTCGCCGGTTGGCATGTCGAAATAGCGGGCGGTTTTGGCTTTGCGCATCGAGATGTCAGCCGAGCCGAGCCACGCGCCGTCCATGCGGGCGAAAGCGA
>JAYTAC010000341.1:0-9663 GCA_043737755.1 Spirosoma sp. | reverse complement strand
GTTTCTGTCGACGGTGCAACAGAACGATGCCCAGTTGAACCAGGCCAGTATTCAGTTGGGCGTCATCCGCGACATCGAGAAATACGTCGACAGCAAGGCCGACGGCCGGGGAGTGGCACCGGCCACGCTGAGCGTGAGCGACCCAGTGCTGATTGGTTTGGTGAGCAAGGTGAGCGAACTGGAACTACAGCGGGACCAGCTCAGCCGCACCACGGCCCCCAATAACCCGATTCTGCAATCGCTGGAAAGCCAGATCAGCGCGACCAAAACGAGCTTAGCCGAGAACATCCAGAGCATGAAACGGTCGCTGACGGGCACCCAGCAGAAACTCCAGTCGACCAACCGGAAGTTAGAAGGCCAGATTCGCACCATCCCCCGCAAAGAGCGGATGCTGGTGGACATTACCCGCCAGCAGGCCATCAAAAACAACCTCTACACGTATTTACTGGGTAAGCGCGAAGAGACGGCTCTGTCCTTTGCTTCGACCGTTGCCGACAGCCGCACCATCGACCCGCCCCGCAGCGGCAGCAATCCGGTGAAACCCGTTGCGAGCACCATATTCCTGTTGTTCGGGCTGCTGGGGCTGCTGTTGCCGGTGGGCGTGATGGCCGCCCGCGATGCCCTCAACGACCGCGTGAGCCGCCGGTCCGACATTGAAGACGCGTCGCAGGTGCCGATTCTGGGCGAGATCATAGCCAGCCGCGACATTGATCCATTGGTGATGCTGTCGGGCAGACGCTCGGTTATTGCCGAGCAGATCAGGACGCTACGGACCAACCTCCAGTTTCTGCGCAGCAACCCCACCGGGAGCCAGGTCATCATGTTTACGTCGAGCATCAGTGGCGAGGGCAAGTCGTTCCTGTCGCTCAACCTCGGTGCCAGCCTTGCCTTGGTCGACCGCCCCACGGTGATTCTGGAGATGGACCTGCGCAAGCCCAAGCTCCACTCGGTGCTGAACTTACCCAACTCCGTCGGCATCAGCAACTACCTCATCCAGGAGGCTACGCTGGACGAAATCCTGCAACCCGTACCCGGTTTTCTGAACTACCACATCATCACCTGCGGCCCCTTGCCGCCCAACCCGGCCGAGTTGCTGAGCAGCCCTCAGTTGGAACACCTGTTCACCGAGTTACGCCAGCGGTTTGCCTACGTCATCGTTGACTCGCCCCCGATAGGTCTGGTGACCGACGCCCAGTTGATTGCTCCCTACGTGGACGCAACGATGTTTATGGTGCGCCACGACCACACACCCAAGGCGTATTTGCGCATGATCGACAACCTGTGGAAAGAACACCGGTTCCAGCGGCTGAACCTGATTCTGAACGGCGTGAGCGGTGGTGAGTCGTATCAGTACGGCTACAGCTACGGCGGCTACTACGACGAATCAACCCAACCGGCCAAGGCTTCTGCCCGTAAAATCGGGTAATTTGACAAGCCCGTCTCGGACCCGCCCCCATCGCGCTGAACCAGCAGTAGGCGGGTCTACATCGACTGGTTTACTCTAATCTCATCAACATTCCTCAAACACATTGCCAATGGCAACCCATAAAACCTCAGACAACTATGCTCAACATCTCCCTGCCATCGCTCAATGAGCAAACTGTATTCAATGAATTATACACAGCCCAGACAAAGCACCGGACCATACCAGCCCCCCGGTATGGCCTGGCAAAACGGACCTTCGATGTTATCGTGTCCGGCCTGGTGATTGCCGTCGTGCTGGTCTGGTTTGTACCCCTGATCGGGCTGGCCATCCGGCTGACGTCGCCCGGACCGGCGGTGTTCATTCAACTGCGCACGGGCCGCAACGGTCGGCCGTTCCGGTGTCTGAAGTTCCGCACGATGACGTTTGAACGCGGGGCACAATTCAGACAGGCTACCAAAGACGATGTCCGGGTGACGCCGGTTGGCCGGTTTTTGCGCCGGACGAACTTAGACGAACTGCCGCAGGTGTTCAACGTACTCGTGGGCGATATGAGCATTGTGGGGCCGCGCCCGCACCCGCTTCAGTTGGATGCGCAGCACTGGCACACGCTGCCGGGCTACCCCGACCGCTACGCCGTGAAGCCCGGCATCACGGGTCTGGCGCAGGTGCGTGGTTGCCGGGGCGAAACGGCCGAACTCATTCAGATGCATCACCGCGTTCGGTTGGACCGGTTTTACATCCGAAAGCGGACGCTCTGGTTAGACCTGAAAATCTGCTGGTGTACGGCCATAAACATGGTCAGAGGGGATAAAAAAGCCTGTTAATAAACAATTCTACAGGGTCTCACGGCCCGGTTGACGTTTTCCTCCGTATTAATGAAATTACTGCATAAAAACGCACTGAGTGGGGTTGGGCAATTGGTGCTGACGGCGGGGCTGACGTTTTTCAGCATTCCGATCTTCATCCGAACCCTCGGCGTGGAAGCCTACGGTGCGTTTTCCATCGTGACGCTGGCGGGCAACCTCAATATCTTCGCCAACCTCGGCCTGAACACCGCCCTGCTCAAGTTCCTGTCGGTGCAGGGCAAGTCGCGGGAGTCGGACCACGACATCATCATAACGTCGGGGTTACTCCTGCTGATTATGGTGCCGCTCAGTGCATTGGCCATCAGCCAGGAGACATTCATTCTGCGGCAACTGCTGGGTCTGTCCGACGAACTCTACGGCCGGGTATCGTCGCTGTACCGGTGCGTGGTACTGGCTAATTTGCTGCTGCTGCTGGGTCAAACCGGCACCACCGTTCTCGACTCCCAGCAGCGCATGTACCAAACCAACTTCTACCAGCTCATTTACAGTGTGTTGTACTGGGGCGGGCTAATTGCGGTGATGAGCTTAGGCTACGACATGGGCGCCGTGGGATTAGTGATTTTGGGGGCTACGGTAGTCTGGTTTATACTAGTGATGTTTGCTGCCGGCCGGTCGTGGGGCCAGTTGCACCTCGACGGCCTGCCCACCGAGGCCTACCGCATTGCCCGCAAACAACTGACCTTCAGTGCCAAGGTATACGCGGCCGGGCTGCTCGGTATGTTATTTGAGCCCATGACTAAGGTACTGGTCGCGCGGCTGATTGGCGTAACCGAGGTGGGTTACTTAGAAATCGCATACAAAGTACGGTCGCAGTTGTGGGCATTAGTGACGAAGATAACGTATCCGCTCTACCCAAAGATAGCGCAGGAAACGGACCTCAGACAGTTGAACAAACTCATCAGCAGTTACCAAACAAGCATGTTACTGATGATAATCCCATCTTTGTTATTTATCACTTTAATTATGCCAGACCTACTCAGGTTGTGGTTACCGATGCCCAATCAGATCGTCATCACAGCTACACTTTGTATCTCGTCAACGTTTATTATCAATAGCTTATCAGTACCTCCCTATTTATTCTTGATGAGTAGGCACCATGTCAGCAAGACTGTTTGGATACAACTGTGCAATGTTGTAGTCAATCTATTTATTAGCCTTCTTACCTACCGTATTATGGGTGTTTATGGCTTCGTGACGGGCAATTCTGTTGCCATCCTCTTATCAATGGGTCTGTGCCTGTATTACCAGAATAAGTATTTGGGTAAACTGGCTTTCGATTCTATTCACCTGCGTCCCTTATTCATTGTGGGGCTACTCATGGGTGGTTCTATTCTATTCAGTAACTTTTTACTGAATGATACATGGCTTCGAATTGGAGTAGTGAGTGTATTGACACTATCAATGTACCTACTTCTTTTACGCCATTCCTACAAACCGTTGAAATCAATAACCATCTAAGATTAATTATGAGACATTTCCTACGGATAGTCTCGCGAACTATCAGAGCCAGTTTAGCCGAGTTGAGATCGAATATCATATACCAGAAAATTAAATTTCTGTATCCAAATGTGGAGTTGGGTCAGAACATTCGCTTTTTCGGTCCTATTCAATTACAGATTGCAAAAAACGCAATAGTTCATATTGGCGACAATGTAACATTTCGCTCATCAACGGCTTATAATTTCGTTGGTATCAACCGACCCGTGTCCATCTGTGTATGCGATTGTGCTAAACTCACTATTGGCGCAAATTGCGGCTTTTCAGGTACAGCTATTTACGCGTCAAAAAGTATCACCATTGGCCCTTACTGTAATCTCGGTGGTAATACGAGTATATGGGACACCGATTTTCATCCATTGGATTACCAGCTCAGACGAGTACAAGTTAAGGGAACAAAACAAGCAGAGGTCTACCTTGATTCCGACGTATTTGTAGGTGCTAACTCTATAATTCTTAAGGGGGTAATCATAGGAGCAAGGTCTATAATAGGTGCTGGCTCTGTTGTTACTAAAAATGTTCCCGCAGATCAAATTTGGGCTGGCAATCCAGCCAAATTATTACGCATTTGTGCTGCTGACTCTGCTGATCAGCATAAAAATGCCGGGAAGCAATTAGCCACGTTATCTTCTTAATTATTACCTATCATGCTAGGCATTGGACTACTCTTACTGGCCATTGGTTTATTCCTGACCTATCGTTACTACTATCCATTGTTAATATTTTTTGGGTTCGTCACCAATGGCTACCAGATGATACCAGTAGATTTGCTACTGGCTGGTGGACCCGCCAGTAAGTTAACGGACCTAGCACTGATTTTTCTTCTCGTCGCCTTAGTCAGTCGTAGCAGGGTTCTCTTTCTGTCCATGCGTCAGGAAAAAGCCTTCCGTTGGCTGGGTCTATTTATTATATTCATAATAATAGACGGAATATATAGCATTGTATCGGAAGGGTACGAGATCGGTGGAGTTCTCAGCGTATTTCGGTCCAATTTATTTCTACTAAGTTTCAGCTTGTTTTTTATAGTACCAGCACCCGTACTGAAGCAGATATTTCATATAATAGCTGTAATAACTGTCATCCAAAGTGCTATTTTTCTGCTTCAGATACCACTGAATCAAACTCTATTAAACTCCACGATGGCCGGCAGTGCTGTTTCTACAACAAATCTCGATAAGTTCACCCGATTTTATAACACACCTGTTTTTCTAACACCCGTATTATTTTATTACCTGTTTCAGTTTCGCTGTCGGTCACTTACAATCCACGGATTTGTTCTCTTTATTCTTCTGGCAGCAGTCATCGCTCCTATGCACCGAAACTATGTTTTCGGCATAATCGTAGTATCCAGCCTGTACGTTATTTTTCAACAGAAACGAACGCAGCGTGTACTCTACCTTACTGCCAGTGCAGTAATCATCTTTGGCTTCTCAATGCTGGATATTGTCAGTCAACGCGCCAATGGGGGGTTCAGCGACTTCAGTAAAACATTTACTACTGGTCAGTCATTAGCTACGACCGATTATGGTGAAAATACCTTTGCCTACCGAATGGCTCACTTGTTCGAGCGCATTAATTACGTATCGGCAAAACCAGGAGGATATGTATTTGGTATCGGGTTGTTGTCTGAAGATACGAAACAGGCGAACAAACTCTCGTTCGAGGTAGGAGCTTATGATGAGCGAATTGGTCGGGTTTCGCAAATTAACACCGGCGACATCGCCTGGTCACTGTTGATACTGCAATTAGGCTTCGCTGGCACGTCGCTATTCGTAATTGTACTCGTTCAGTTCGCCCGGCTGTTCTACCGATACCGTTCAGAACCATTCGGGCCAGTAGGGCTGCTATCACTGATGACCACGTTCCTAATCTCATTTGCGGGAACAGAGTTGCTGATGATTCCTTTCCGGACGCTCCTAGTATTTCTAGCCGTGATCGCTATCAAAGCGGCCCATCGTCCCCCCGTTCGGGTAACGCCCGTTTCATTGGACTTGGATAAAATTCCGAGGCATCCTGGCAAAGAAGTAGCCGTGTCTGCCATAACCGATCGTCACATAGAACAACAGGCTTAATCATGAACACATCACTTTGTAAAATATCAATCATCACGCCCTCCTACAACCAGGGGCAGTTTATCGAAGCTACGATTCTGTCAGTACTAAACCAGACGTACCCGAACATTGAGTACATCGTAGTAGATGGCGGCTCAACCGACGGAACAATGGCGGTTGTGGATCGTTACAGAGACCGCATTGATGTGGTCATTCATGAACGCGATAAAGGCCAGTCAGACGCTATTAATAAGGGGTTTCGGCTGGCGACCGGCGAATTGGTCGGCTGGATCAACTCCGATGATGTGTTGTATCCTGACTGCGTAGCGCGAATGGTGCAGTACTACCATCGTAATGCCGATGGTGCTGTGTACTACGGGTCCGTACTGGATCGGATCGATTCGGAAGGAAAGCGCATCATGACGTACTCAGTACCTATTCCTGACCGCCATTACCTGCTTAATTATAACTACGATATTATCCAGCCAGGGTCGTTTTACCCAACCCAACTGGTACAGCGCGTTGGATACCTGAACGAACGTATTCACTACTGCATGGACCTCGACCTCTGGTTACGGTTGCTGACACACGGTCCCATTTATTCGTACGCTGATGAGCCGGTAGCTGGTTTTCGTATCTGGGGGGAATCCAAGACCAGTACTGGCGGGCAATGGTTTCTGAGCGATATTATTCATGTTCTGAAACAACACGGGGCATCAGCATACGCCCGAACATTATTCAAGGCGCAATACCAGAAAATTCGTAAGCAAGTGAAAGCAAAACTGATTTCCGCGTGAGAGTTGTTCACATCAATTTCAGCCTTGAAACGGGTGGTACAGAAACACTGCTCGTGGATATTCTCAACGAGCAGTGTTCGCAGGCCGACTTACATTTTGTCCTGATCAATGAACAGTTCAATGCGCAGCTACTGGCTCGTATCGACCCGCGCGTTACAGTCTGGCGCATTGGGAGACCTCCAAAAAGTCGGAATTCGTTGTATCTGGTCAAACTGAACTGGTTGCTACTGCGGCTCAAACCAACGGCCGTGCATTGTCATAATCATCAAATTGCCCGCCTGCTTTGGGGACGCACCGGCCAACGCTACCTGACACTCCATGCCATGCAGATTCCAACCAACTACCTGGACCGGTACGACAAACTATTCGCCATATCACAGACCGTTCGACAGGATGTACGACGGCGGGCAAATGCAGAAGCACAGTTAATCTATAACGGAGTTAACACAGACACGATAAAGCCCCGAACATCCTACTGCACAGGCCAATCATTTCGATTAGTTCAGATCGGGCGGTTGCAACATCTGATAAAAGGGCAGCACCTTTTGCTCAGTGCATTACGTCAGCTGGTTCACGAAGATGGTATGACTCATATCCACGTTGAGTTCATTGGCGAAGGTGAATCACGAGAGTATTTAGAACAGCTTACCCGCGACCTGCAATTGAGCGATTGCGTAAGTTTCGCAGGTCTGAGAACCCGCGCCGACTTGTATCCAAGTCTTCAACACTACCACCTGCTGGTGCAACCTTCGCTCTATGAAGGCTTCGGTTTGACAGTCGCCGAGGGTATGGCTGCCGGAGTACCGGTACTGGTATCGGACATCGACGGACCGATGGAACTGATTGCTAACAACCGCTACGGCTATTCGTTCCGCGCGGGCGATACGTACGATCTCGCCCGTCAGATACGCCATATCGTGCACAATTATGGCTCACCGTTGATGCAGACATTAGTCGCCGATGCTCGCCAGCACATTCAAACTACTTTCGACGTGCGCCAAACTGCAGCTCTGTATTTAACTCACTATTAACGATGGTTTCCGCTGGGTCGCCACTCCATTTAAACAAGAAACTGTATGTCTGAGATGCAAATACTCCGCAAGCAGGACACGTTGATTCCACAGTCAATGTCCGAGAAAATACTCACTGTTGGTACTGACCATCGGAACTACAAAGGTGGTATTGGCTATCTCATCCATGTCTACTCTCAACACTTCGCTTCCTTTAAATCGGTCACTACGCACAAACTACTGAACGACAACAAGTTCGACAAAATACTACTCATACCGTATTTTCTTAAACAGTACGTATTATTTCTACATCAGCTCGCTACAGATCGTCAACTCCGCATCGTTCACATGCACGGATCGTCGTACGGCAGCTTTTACCGTGAACTGATCTTGTTCCTGACGGCAAAATACGTTTTTAGAAAGAAAACCATTTACCACATGCATGGGTCTGAATTCGCCGTTTTCTACCGTGGTAGTAATCCGCTTACCAAACGTCTGATTCATTTGCTTATCGAGAATGTGGATGCGGTCGTATGTTTATCGAAGTCGTGGCACCAGTTTTTCACGGACAACTTCCGGTTAAAACGAATCGAAATTATTGGCAATGTAGTTAACGCTGAGCCACAGAAAATAGGCTCTCGTCGCGAACAAACGCACGAGCCGCTGACCTGCCTGTTTTTGGGGGCTATAGGGCACCGAAAAGGCATATTTGACCTGCTGGACGTGCTACGGCAACATAAACCGTCGCTGGAGGGACGTTTACGGGTTGTAATCGGTGGCAATGGCGAAACGGAACGTTTGACAGCGTACATTCAGGAGCATAGACTGGAGCAGATGGCCCAGTTTGTAGGCTGGATATCTGGCCCACAAAAACATCAGCTATTGAGCGAAAGCGATCTGTATATTTTGCCTTCCTACAACGAGGGATTGCCTTTATCCATTCTGGAAGCGATGAGTTATCGCCTGCCCGTTATTTCAACGCCGGTGGGTGGCACAGCCGAAGCAGTGCAGGAGGGTGTCAACGGATTTCTGGTGCCGCCCGGCGATAAAGCTGCCCTCTACGACCGACTGCTTCGATTTATTGCTCAACCAGATCTCATCGTGACGATGGGCAACGCATCAGGCCAGATTGTCCGCCAATATCAGCCCGAGACAATTTTCCCTAAACTACAAACGCTGTACGAATCGCTGTTAACGCACCCTGCCTGACATCCTCCGTAGCGTACTCTTTTTTTGCTGATATAAGCCTATGCAATACACCAAATCATCACTCGCTGGTACCAGCTACATTCCTGCTTTGGACGGCTTCCGGGGAATTGCTATTCTATTGGTAGTGATCAGCCATTATGGCGTGGGGCACCTGCTTCCCGGTGGCTTCGGCGTTACATTATTTTTCTTTATCAGTGGTTTCCTGATAACCCGTCTGCTCATTGCCGAGTATACTGAACGGCAAACCATTGATTTGCGTGGTTTTTACTTCCGCCGTTTGCTGCGACTGTATCCGGCCCTGCTGGTTATGGTTGTGCTGGCAGTGGGATTTACATGGGCCATGGGATGTGGATTTCAGGTAGGAGAGATTGTATCCACGCTGTTTTATTACCGAAACTACTACATGCTTTACGGCCATGCGGATGCAGTGGCAAACTGTACCCGAATTTTTGATATTACCTGGTCCCTGGCCATCGAAGAGCATTTTTACCTGTTTTTTCCGTTGCTATTTCTGGCTCTGTACCGACGGCCAAACATTCTGGCAGCGGCCATGGCTGCTATAATTGTTGGCGTTCTGATCTGGCGTTTACGGATCATGGCAACAGATGGGCTATCTGAACTAACGGTGCATCGGATCTATCACCTCACCGATACACGGCTTGATGCAATCATGTTCGGTTGCTTCGTCAGTTTAGCGGTTCATCAGAAGTGGGCCAACCGTTACCTTACCTGCGTAGGCCATCCAGTTGTTTTCGCTGCGGCAATTGGGTTGCTGTTGTTCACGTTCATTTACCGCGACGGAGCTTT
>JAYTAC010000340.1:0-9668 GCA_043737755.1 Spirosoma sp. | reverse complement strand
GAGGATCTGGTGCTGAATCGCCGACCCGATGCGACCGAGCGCCTCGGTTTTCCCGCCGAAGACATCATCTTCGATCCGAACGTCTTTGCGATCGGTACCGGCATCGAGGAGCATTCGAACTACGCTGTTGACTTCATGGAGGCCACGCGCGAGATCAAGGCCACGCTGCCGCACGCGCGCATCAGCGGTGGCGTGAGCAACGTCAGCTTCGCCTTCCGCGGCAACAATCCCGTCCGCGAGGCAATCCACGCAGTGTTCCTGTATCACGCCGTGAAGGCCGGCATGGACATGGGCATCGTCAATGCCGGCATGGTCGGTGTGTACGACGACCTGGAGCCGACGCTGCTGGAGCGCGTTGAAGACGTGGTGCTGAACCGCCAGCCCGTCTACAAACCGGGCGAAGCCGAACTCACGCCCGGCGAGCGTTTGATCGAAGTCGCCGAGACGGCCAAAAGCGGCGCCAAGGACGACAGCAAGCGCAATGAGTGGCGCGCTCTGCCAGTGCGCGCGCGCCTGTCGCACGCGCTGGTGCACGGCATGAACGAGCACATCGTGCCCGATACCGAAGAAGTCTGGCAACTGATCAGGGCTGAAGGCGGCCGGCCGCTGCATGTGATCGAAGGGCCGCTGATGGACGGCATGAACATCGTCGGCGATTTGTTCGGAGAAGGGAAAATGTTTCTGCCGCAAGTGGTGAAATCGGCGCGGGTGATGAAAAAAGCCGTAGCTTACCTGACGCCCTTCATCGAAGCCGAGAAGGGAGGGGGTGAAGCCCGGAATGCCGGAAAAATCCTGCTGGCAACGGTCAAGGGTGACGTGCATGACATCGGTAAAAACATTGTTGGCGTCGTGCTGGGCTGTAATAATTACGAGATCATCGACCTTGGCGTGATGGTGCCGACGCAGAAAATATTAGACGCGGCCCGCGAACACAACGTCGATATTATCGGCCTGAGCGGTCTGATTACGCCCTCGCTCGATGAGATGGTCGGGGTGGCGAAGGAGATGGAGCGGCAGGGATTCACGATGCCGCTGCTCATCGGCGGAGCCACCACGTCGCGAATTCACACGGCCGTCAAAATTGATCCGCATTATTCAGGACCGGTCATTCACGTGCTTGATGCCAGCCGGAGCGTGCCCGTGGCCGGGCGGCTCGTGAGCGAAACGGACGGTACGAAGGAGAAAATATTTGCTGATATTAAAGCTGAATACGTCAAACTGCGCGCCGACCACGCAAAGCGGCAGAAAGAAAAGAACAGCCTGACCATCGACAAAGCCCGTAACAACCGCACCGCCATCGACTGGAGCGCGTTTGAACCGACGAAACCGACGTTCCTCGGCAATAGGTATTTTAACGATTACTCCATTGCCGAATTAGCGAAGTACATCGACTGGACGCCCTTTTTCCAGACGTGGCAGTTGCACGGCAAGTACCCCGCCATTCTGGAAGATGCCGTTGTTGGTTCCGAGGCCCGGCAACTGCTCAGCGACGCCAAAAAGCTGTTGCAGGAAATCATCGACAAAAAACTGCTGACCGCGAAAGCCGTGGTAGGTTTCTACCCCGCCAACTCCGCCGACGATGACCTGCTGCTGCACGACTACGAAGAACAGATTCGTGACACTGCCTGCGAGCGGCACGGGTCGCACCGCCACATCGAATATCGAATATCCCGCGCCGAGTCGCTACAGGCTGTCTCAGCCGCCGTGACGCCCGCCGGAGAGTTGATTTATGACACCAAAACGGTGTTGCATTTCCTGCGTCAGCAGAATCAGAAGGCTCCCGGCCTGCCCAATCTGTGTCTCGCCGACTTCGTGGCTCCGCTCGACAGTGGCCGTGAGGACTACATCGGCGCGTTCGCCGTTACTGCCGGAATTGGTATCGAAGCGTTGCTGGATAAATACGAGCGTGACCACGACGACTACAACAGCATCATGGTGAAAGCGTTGGCCGACCGATTAGCCGAAGCCTTCGCCGAGCGGATGCACGAGCGCGTCCGTACCGAGTTTTGGCCCTATGCTGCGGGTGAGAAACTGAGCAACGAACAACTTGTGAAAGAAGATTATCAGGGCATCCGTCCTGCTCCCGGCTACCCCGCCTGCCCCGACCACACCGAGAAAAGTACGTTGTTCGACCTGCTGAATGCCGGTGAAATTGACATCGAACTCACCGAGAGCTACGCCATGTACCCGGCTTCGTCGGTGAGCGGCTTCTATTTCAGCCACCCCGAATCGAAATATTTCGCTGTTGGCAAAATTAACAAAGACCAGGTGCTGGACTACGCCGTGCGCAAGGATATGCCGGTGGAAGAAATCGAGAAGTGGTTGAGTCCAGTGTTGAGTTATGATGTGTAGTCCTTCAGACTGCATACATGAAAAAAGGCGACCGTGCGAACGGTCGCCTTTTTTCATGCCAGTTTAACAATTCACTGCGTTACACACCCCGCTGCTTGACCGGCAGCGGCCGACCCCGATCAATAGTCGACCTCTAAGTTCAGCGTTTTTCGCAGTTCATGCAGGGCCGGGTTCTTGTCGGCCATGAAGTTGTATTTATCCTGCGAGCTGTAAATCATCTTTTTCACCTCCTGCTGCGTAACGATGTACTCCAGTTGAATCCGGCTGTTCTGAAGCTGCTCTCGCAGGTATCCAAGTAGTTCCGGTTTCACCTCCGTCAAATAATCTACCTGCAGCGAATTGTCGAGTGTAATCTGAATGACCGTGCCACTGAGCGTTAGCGCACGGTTGAGCACCATTTGCTCGGTAGCCGAGTCGTTTTGCTGCTTTCTGAGTTTGGTAAACGTGACCCAGGCGTCCTGTAACTCCTCAATGTCGAACGATTTTTCCGCGTACGACGGCGCAGGGGCGAAAGTTTCCGGCTCGTCGGTTTTGGTCTGAACGGGGCTGGTCGTCAGGGACGCCGTTGAGCGCAGCCGGCTGGTGGCGGGGCGGGATGGCGGGGCAATCTGCGGTCGTGTCGGCAATGCCGCCGTTGCTACGCCATTTTGAGCGACTACGTGGCCATTCCGGGCGGGTTCGGTCGATAATGTATTTGGTACAGCAGCCGTGACATGATAGCCGTTTACCGGTTCGCTCGTGATGGGGTGCGATTCAGTTAGCTGGTCAGGCGAGGCTGGCGGGCTGGCGGGTGGAGGTGTGCCCGGCGTCGGCCCGGCGTTTCTTTTGTCGTCCGCCAACCCATCTGCAACGGACTCGCTTCCACTGCGGGCACCATTCAGCGACGCGACACCACCGGTAAGCTGATCGGGGAGGGCGTTCCAGTTGAGCAGGTTGCGCAGGTTGGCCAATTTCATCAGCCACAATTCCGTGTGCAGCCGCTGGTCTTTGGCCTGCTTGTAGTTCATGTCGCACTGCCCGCCGATGCTCAGTGCCGACAGCAGAAACGACATCGGTGCCCGAACGGCCTGGTCGAGGTACTGCCGCCGAACGTTCTCGGTCACCTGCAGCAGTTGCACCGTGGCGGCATCTTTGCACACGAGTAGATCGCGAAAGTGACGGCACAAGCCCACCACAAACAGGTGTCCGTCGAAGCCTTTGCGCAGAATTTCATCCACCGTCAGCAGGCTCTGCGGCACGTTGCCCGCCAGCAGCAGATCGGTCAATTTGAAGTAATAATCGTAGTCGAGGATGTGCAGGTTATCCAGCACGTCCTTGTACCGGATGATGCGGTCGGCGGCAAAGGTCACGTTCAGGTCGAACATGCTCAGGGCATCGCGCAGGCCGCCATCGGCTTTCTGAGCGATGAGGTCGAGGGCGTCCGATTCGGCCGTGATGCCTTCTTTTTGGGCAATGTCGGCGAGGTGAGTGGCGATGTGTCCCGGCTGAATCCGGTTGAAATCAAAAATCTGGCAGCGCGACAGAATCGTCGGCAGAATTTTATGCCGCTCGGTCGTGGCCAAGATGAAGATGGCGTAGGCCGGTGGCTCTTCCAGCGTTTTTAGAAAGGCGTTGAAGGCCTGCGTCGAGAGCATATGCACCTCGTCGATGATGTAAATCTTGTATTTTGCGCCCGCCTGGGGTGGTGTTCGCACCTGGTCGATCAAACTCCGAATGTCCTCGACCGAGTTATTCGAAGCCGCATCCAACTCGTGAATATTGAAGGACGCACTGCGGTTGAAACTCACGCATGAGTCGCAGGTATCGCAGGCTTCGCCATCGGGTTGTACGCTCTGGCAGTTGATGGTCTTGGCTAAAATCCGGGCACAGGTCGTTTTGCCCACTCCGCGCGGCCCGCAAAACAGAAACGCCGACGCTAAGTGATTGGTCCTGATGGCGTTCTTGAGCGTAGTGGTGATGTGCTCCTGTCCAACGACGGTATTGAACGTAGCCGGGCGGTACTTGCGGGCCGAAACCACGAAATTTTCCATACCGCAAGTTAGCAGGTGCAGGGTGGATTTCAAACCTCGGGCAGTCCGGCAAGGTGCGGTGTTTCACCCAAAAAGAAACCGTACATTGCCCTAACGAATGCCATATTTTTGAGATATGGCATTCGTATAAAAAAGCCGCAATGCCAAAATACGCTTTCCTGCTCCTGCTATCGCTCACTGCCTGCCACCGCGACGACCCCGGCCAGGCACGGCCGCTGACGTTCTGGTGCTCCAACAACGCCGGGGAGATTACGTTTGCTAAGGAATTTACGGAGCAATGGCAACGGACCCGGCCCGACAAACCACTGCGCTACCAGCCCATTCCCGAAGGACAATCGAGCGAGGAGATCATCCTGGCGTCGGTAGTGGGCAAAACTACGCCCGATATCTACGCCAACATGTGGCAGGGAAACGTCGAGATGTACGCCAAAGCAAAGGTGCTGGTGCCGCTCGATACGCTGAAAGGCTTCCGCGAGTTTATCATGGCCCGCTGTGACAGCGCGATGATTCGGGAGATTACGGCGTCGGACGGGCACATTTACCAGGTGCCGTGGAAGGTGAACCCGTTCATGCTGGTCTGCAACACCCGCGCTTTGGGTTCGCTCAAAACGAAAGGACCGCCTTATACCTACGCCAGCTATGCCGAAGCAGGACGGCAGTTCAAGCGCGATAATGACGGCGATGGCTACGTGGATCAGTGGCTGGGTTATACCGAAGTGAAGGCAATCTGGTACCAGCGGCTGTTTAACTTTTACCCGCTCTACTTAGCCGCGTCGAACGGGGCACCCCTGCTGACCACCGCACCGGGCGGACGACAGCGGGCCGCGTTCAACAACCGACATGCGGTGGGTGTATTCCGGTTTTTGCAGACGCTTTACCGCGAGAACTACTTCGCCAAAGAACGGCTCTCGGCCACCCGCGACCCGTTTCTGGCCCGGCGCATTGCTTCGCAGTTCACCGGTCCCTACACGGTCGATTTCATCGAAAAATACAAAGACCCCGGTTTCGCGTACGGCTCCTTCCCCATGCCCGTGCCCGACGGTCATACCGGGCCCGTGTACAGCTACGGCGACCCCAAGAACATCGTTATTTTCAACACGTGCCGCGATCCGCAGGCTGCCTGGGAGTTTATCCGAACGCTGGTCGACCAGCCCGGCGATCTGCGGCTGCTGGAACTGACCAACCAGTTTCCGAGCCGAAAAAATTTGGACACCAATCCTTATTTTGCCACTTTTCTGGCGAAACACCCCGGTTTGCAGCCGTTCGCCCAACAAACGCGGCATATTAAAGGCGTCGATAATTGCGAGGTTATCGTGGAAGTGTTCGATATCATCTCGCAGGAGTACGAAGCCTGCGTTATTTTCAACAAAAAAACGCCCGAATCCGCTATCGCCGACGCAGCCAAAGCGGTGGACGTGCTGCTGGGAAATTGATGAAAAAGCTCATGCCCTACCTGCTCGTTTCGCCCTACTTGCTCCACGTAGCGGTGTTTGTCCTGTTTCCGGTGGTGTTTTCGGTTGTGCTGACGTTTCATAGCTGGAACATCATTTCGCCGATGCAGTACATCGGGCTGGCCAATTACGAGCGGCTGTTTAAGGACCGGCTGTTCTGGCAGGCCATCTGGAACACGCTGCGGTTTCTGATTGTGCACATTCCGCTGCAGATTCTGCTCGCGCTGGCGTTGGCCGAGTTGCTGAACCGGACGGTGCGGGGGGCAAGTTTTTTCCGGGCGGCTTTTTTCCTGCCCGTCATCGTATCGGGCGTTGTCGTCACGATTCTATGGCAGCAGTTGCTGAGTTTCAACTCGGGATTGCTGAACCGGCTGCTGACGGCCGTTGCCCTGCCGCGCGTGGCCTGGCTCGACGATCCGGCCATTGCCATGTACTCGATAGCGGTGATGGCGACCTGGAAAAACGTCGGGCTGTACGTGATTCTGTTTTTGGTCGGGCTGCAATCCGTGCCGGAGCAGTACTACGAAGCGGCCGATATGGAAGGGGCTACTAACTGGCAGAAGTTCCGCTATATCACGTTGCCGATCATCAACCCCACGACTTTTACGGTCGTGGTGCTATCGACCATCAGCGGTTTTTCGCTCTTCATCGAGCCATATATCATGACTGAAGGCGGACCGATGAACACGACGCTGTCGGCGGTGATGTACATCTATAAACAGGCATTTCAGTACTATCACATGGGTTATTCGGCCACGCTCGGCTTCTGCTTCGCGCTGATTATCCTGTTCGTGGTGGTGATTCAGAAACGGTACGTTGAGCAGGAAGTGTAATCTCGAAACCTATGCCCCAAACCATTCTCAAATATTCCCTGCTAATGCTGGCGGCTTTGTCGTTCGTCTATCCGTTCGTCTGGATGGTGAGCGCGTCGCTGTCGTCGGAGAGCGGGCTGGGGGAGTTGGTGCTGCTGCCGGAAGGGTTTACGTGGGGAAATTACGCGACGGTGTTTACGAAAATTCCGTTGGGCCGGGCGTTTCTCAACAGCGCGTTTGTGGCCATCGTCACGACGGGATTAGTGCTCGTTTCGGGGGCGATGGTCGGCTACGCGCTGGCCCGGCTCAACTTTGTGGGGCGCAATGCGATCTTCTACCTCATCATTTTCACGATGACGCTGCCGTTTCAGATCACGCTCATTCCCAACTACATCACGATGGTGCGGCTCGGCTGGGTCGACACGTATTTCGCGCTCATTGTGCCGTTTGCGCTCAGTTCGCTGTCGGTGCTGCTGTTCCGGCAGGCGTTTCAGGGCTTGCCGCAGTCGCTCATCGACGCGGCCCGGATGGATGGGGCGGGGGAGTTGCGTATTATATTCCAGATCCTCGTACCGAACATTTTGCCTACCGTGCTGACGATCACGATCCTGACGTTCATGGGCCTGTGGAACGAAGCGTTGTGGCCGCTGATCGTGATCCGCGACGAGCCGACGATGACCATGCCGCAGTTGGTGACGCTGTTTTCGGTGGGCGGGCGGGCCGATGCGCAGTTGGGCGTTAAAATTGCCGCTGCCGTCATGCTGGCCGTGCCGATTGTGATCCTGTACTTATTTTTCCAGAAACACTTCATCCGCAGCATGGCCACGTCGGGGATGAAGGATTGAGGAATGTCCCAAACAGCCTCTGGCTGTTTGAGCCGCAAAGACAGTTAATAGATTGACTGTAGATTAGCCTTCGGCTTGAACAGCCAGAGGCTGTTCGGGACAATTGAACCTAACCTGATTATGAAATTGCTCAATGCCCTGTCTATTTTTCTGCTCACCTTTTCATGCGTAGAAAACCAGACTACGGCGCAGCCAACCGCTGAACGCCATGTCAACCCGGCACATCTGGATCGGCTCTACCAGCCCGCGAAATTAGCGAACGGTGCCCAGGTCGGGACGGTGGCAATCTACAGCAACGCCCCCGATTATCGCTTGGTTACTGATGCCGATGAGGGCTTTACGTGCGTGGACGACGTGTCGCGGGCGGCTCTGTTTTTGCTCCACGAACCTGATCTCGCCACAAATACCGACAAACAAACCAAACTCCGCGCTATGACCGAATTTGTGCTGCAATTGCAGTCGGACACCCCGGACGCCGGACCGGGGTATTTCCATAATTTTCTCTGGCCGGATAAAACCATCAACAAAATATACAAAACGAGCGTTGCGGAACCGAATTTCTGGTCGTGGCGGGCGATGTGGTATCTTACCGAAGCGTATTCGCACTACCAAAAAGCCGACCCAACGCTGGCCACCCGCATTCAGTCGGCTACTCAAAAGTTAACGGCGGTCATGCTCCGCGACTTCGGCAACCGGCGGCAGGAGTTTACGTTGGTAAGGGGCGTCAAAGTCCCCAAATGGCTCCCGTTCGGGTCCGGCTCCGATCAGGCGGCCATCATGCTGCTTGGCCTAAGCAATGTCCAGCAACAAACGCCCAACGCTGAGGTACTGAAGTTGATCGAATTGCTGGGGGAGGGTATCGTGGCGATGCAATACGGCGGGCCGGGGCAGTTTCCATACGGGGCGATTCTGAGTTTCGAGAACACTTGGCACGCCTACGCCAGCGATCAAGCCTACGCGTTGCTGCGGGTTGGTAAGCTGCTGAACAAACCCGCATGGATAGCCGCTGCCCGGCGCGAAATCGATAACTTTTACCCGTATCTGCTCAAAGAAGGGTTGCTCGAATCGTTTGCAGTGGAGCAGTCGGGAAATGAGTTGAAAGCGGTCGCTACCAGCAAATTTTCGCAGATTGCGTATGGCGTTCGGCCGATGATCTGGGCCTTGCTCGAAGCCTACGACCAGACTAAAGAGACCAAATACGCGGACATGGCGGTGCAATTTGCAGGCTGGTTTCTGGGTAAAAACCCAGCTTATGCCGTTATGTACGACCGTGCCACGGGTCGGGGTTACGACGGTATCGGTCCCAACGCAGTCGTGAATCGCAACTCCGGGGCCGAGTCTACCATTGAGAGCTTGTGGGCGTTTCAGCGATTGGAGCAGTACCCGGAGGTGCTGAGTAAACTTAAATGAAAATTCAACGCAGAGGAAGGGGAGTAAAGCGCAGAGGACACAGAGTTTTTCTCTTTTCCCTCTGCGCTTCACTCCCCTTCCTCTGCGTTTAAAACCACTATGGCTGAAGTACTCCTCAAACACATTGCCAAAGCCTACGCAGGCGGGCCGAACGTTATTCGCGACATCACCATCGACGTGAAAGACCGCGAATTCGTGGTGCTCGTCGGCCCGAGCGGCTGCGGTAAGTCCACGCTGCTGCGGATGATTGCGGGTCTGGAAGAAATCACCGACGGCGACCTGCTCCTCGACGGGCAGCGCATCAACGACCTCGCGCCCAAAGACCGCGATATTGCGATGGTGTTTCAGAACTACGCGCTCTACCCGCACATGACCGTCTACGACAACATGGCCTTCGGACTGAAACTGCGCAACATGCCGAAAGACGAAATTCGGCAGCGCGTGACGCGGGCGGCCCGGATTCTGGAAATCGAAAACCTACTCGACCGCAAACCGAAGGATATGTCGGGCGGACAGCGGCAGCGGGTGGCCATCGGGCGGGCCATCGTCCGCGAACCCAAGGTGTTTCTGTTCGATGAGCCGCTGAGCAACCTCGACGCTAAACTGCGCGGCCAAACCCGCATCGAACTCCAAAAACTCCACCGCGACCTGCAAGCCACGATGATCTACGTCACCCACGATCAGGTCGAAGCGATGACCCTCGGCGACCGGATCGTGGTGCTGCGCAACGGCGACGTGATGCAGCACGATACGCCCATGATGCTCTAC
>JAYTAC010000339.1:0-3987 GCA_043737755.1 Spirosoma sp. | reverse complement strand
GTCTTTCACCACTGATAAGGCAAGAGTGACGCTCAAGAACAGATACGGGGAAGTAGGGACTTTTGATACCTAAAACTAAATTGTCATAACACTAGTTGCCAACTTAGCCTGTAATGATTGTAATCCGCTTTTCTTTCAGGAAGCTTGGGGCACTTGGCGGTTAGTGAGACTGGATTCCCCATCCGGAACACAAACCGCCTTCCCCCTTAAACAAAGGTTGGTAATTACACTTGGTGGCGATGGTCACGGCAACACGGTCAATGGGGAAACTCTTTACAGTGATAGCACAGTGACTGGTAGCAACTACTGGAAGACTTTTGACCCGGATTGCCGCAATATGAGTTTCACTGCCATTTATGACAGTCCGCTACGGCGGAAATACTGGATAACGAATCGAAGTCAGGGCTTGCGGGCGACTGGTTACGTCGAGCAGATCGGTGGTAAAGCCGATACACTGATGTACTACTACGAACGGGTGCCGTAACGTGTGCTGTTGTAACCGTTTGTTGTGCCGAATAACGTCAGTTGGAAGTTCATAGGGACCATTCGATCAATGGTCCCTACTTTTATTTTGGCCTACTTAAAGCGGCGGGGCCACCCACGGTCTACAGATTATCCCATATCACTAAGTAAGGGTACTTGGATTGTGGCAGATAGCGTTGAGCCAGAGTTGTGGGGCAGCTAACAGTGAGCGGTGCACTTGTTTGAGTTTACCTTTGCCGACTGCTGGTTTTTACTGTTCACTGTTCGTTGCTGGCTGCTCACTGCATATGGATTCCTCGATTCTTATTATTGTGCTGAGTTTATCGGTGCTCATTTCCTACGCCTTCGACTTGTTCAGCAGCCGTTTCAACACCCCGTCGATTCTGCTGTTGCTGGTGCTGGGGATGCTCACGCGGCAGGCAACCGATTATTTTGGCGTTCAGGTGCCCTATGGCGACACCATTCTGCCCACACTCGGTACGCTGGGTCTGATTCTGATTGTCCTCGAAAACGGTCTCGATCTGGAACTGCACACCGAGAAACTGAGTGTGCTGCGCCGGACGCTCCTAGCCTCACTGCTGTCCATCGTGGGCGGAACGCTGATTATGGCCGGTATGCTGTATTTGTTGCTGAACGATTCGTTTTACCGGTGTCTGATGGCGGCCCTGCCCTTCTCCATCATCAGCAGTGCGGTGGTCATTGCGGGCGTGTCGAACCTGTCGGGCGGGCAGCGTGAGTTCATGGTCTACGAGTCGGCCTTTGCCGGTATTCTGGGCGTAATGGCTTATAACTTCTTGTTGCTGAGCCGCTACTCAATCTGGAGCGCGGTCTGGACGTTCACGCGTGATACGCTGGCAATGGCCCTGCTGTCGCTGGCCTGCTGTTTTCTGCTGCTCTACCTGATTGGCCGGATCAACCACCGCATCAAGTTCCTGCCCATTATTTCGGTGCTGTTTTTGGTGTATGCTATCGCCGAACTCAACCACCTGTCGTCGCTGCTGCTGATCCTGATTTTTGGGCTGTTTCTGAACAATACCGAACTATTCGTTCGCGGTCGGCTGAGTTTAGTGCTGAAAAACGATCTGTTCGAGAAGGAGTTGGAGCAGCTCAAAAACCTGACGGCCGAAGGCGGGTTTGTGGTCCGAACGTTTTTCTTCCTGATCTTGGGCTATTCGGTCGTTCCCCGCGCCCTGATCGACACCGATGCGCTGATTGTCAGTGCTTTGTTCGTGGGGGTGATCATTGCCTGGCGGTGGCTGACGCTCCGCATCACGTTCCGGGGGCGGTCGAATCCGTTGCTCTGGATTGCCCCGCGCGGTCTTATTTCCATTCTGCTGTACCTGAACATACCCGCAGACCTGCGGCTGCCGGGTTTCCGCGACGGCATCCCTATCTTAATCGTCGTACTCTCCTCGTTAGTGATGGTGGCGGGGGTCCGGCGGGGGGTAGAGAATGATGAATGATGAATCTTGTAAGCGCATTCATCATTCATCATTACGTACATACGGCCAGAATGCCCAGAGACGCCTTGTCTTCAGATAGTCAAGGTCTTTGTCGTTGGCGAAGGCTTCGCGCTCGAAACTGATGTTACGGTAAGCTCTATACCCGTTTCCGTATTGAATCCGGCGGATGCCATACTCGATGACGTACCACAGGTAAAAAGGTAAAACGCCCATCTCAGCTTGTTGGCGCAGGTGAATCCGTTCGTGGTTGAGCAGAACAGGACCGGGGTTGGGCTGGCGCACCAAAATGAACGGAAACAGCGCCATGCCGTCGGGACCGAGACCGGGAATGCGAACGATGAATCTACGGTGTGTTGCCAAGTGAGTAATGGACCGTTGCAGGCGTAAATCAGGGAAACGTAGCTGTCTTTGTCGTTTCTTTGCCCCACTGCCGTTGCCGGTATGACAAAAAACGGACGGCTTCGGTTTCGTACGCTATGATTGCCACGCTGCTCATTCTTTTCGTTGCCGGTTACCTGCTCATTACCCTCGAACACGCCATCCGAATCAATAAAACGGCTACGGCACTCATCACCGGCATCGTTTGCTGGACGGTTTATGCACTCTCCGGGGCTGATCCCGAAACCGTTAGTCACCAGTTGGGCGAACACCTGACGGATATTGCCGAGATTCTGTTCTTCCTGCTTGGGGCCATGACCGTCGTGGAACTGATCGACGCCCACGACGGCTTTACGCTCATCACCGACCGCATTGCCAGCCGCAACACACGGGTGTTGCTGTGGACTATTTGCCTGCTGACGTTTTTCCTGTCGGCCCTGCTCGATAACCTCACCTCCGCCATCGTGATGGTGTCGGTGGCTCGCAAATTAGTCCGCAATGCCGGGCAGCGGCAGGTCATCGCAGGTATGATTATCCTGTCGGCCAACGCGGGCGGGGCGTGGTCGCCCATCGGCGACGTCACCACCACGATGCTCTGGATTGGCGGGCAGGTGACGACGGCCAACATCATCCGCGAATTGCTGCTGCCCAGTTTGGTGGCCCTGCTGGTGCCGCTCACCATCCTGACGATGCGCTACAAACCCGACACGCAGGTGGCTTCTTCGACTGCCCGACACGGACGCGGGGCCACAGTTGGCATCAGCCGCCCTTATGTGACGCCCACGGTCCGGCGCGAACGGCGCACCATGCTGGCCATCGGGCTGGGTGGGATGGTGTTCGTGCCAATTTTCAAGACAGTCACGCACCTGCCGCCCTACATGGGCATGATGCTCGTGCTGGGGGGCATCTGGGTGGCGTCGGAGGTGCTGCACAGCGACAAGGACGAAGCCGACCGGCAGAAGTACACAGCCGCCTACGCCCTGAGCCGCATCGACGCGCCGAGTATCCTGTTTTTTCTGGGTATTATGTTGGCCGTGGGCGCGCTGGAAGCCACGGGCGTGCTGCGCGGATTAGCTGAATCGCTGAACCAGTCGGTGGGGAATTTAGACGTTATCGTGCTGCTGATCGGATTGGCATCGGCGGTGGTTGACAATGTGCCGATAGTGGCGGCTGCGATGGGCATGTACGACTTGCAAACCTACCCCGCCGATGCCAAACTGTGGGAATTCTTAGCGTACTGCGCCGGTACGGGGGGGAGTTTGCTGCTGATTGGGTCGGCAGCGGGCGTGGCCGTGATGGGCATGGAGCGGCTGGCGTTTGGCTGGTATCTGCGCACCATCAGTTGGCTGGCCCTCATCGGCTACGTTGCCGGGGCATTGGTCTATCTGGCGCAGTTCGCGCTGTCAGGCCAGTAGGGAAGAATACATCATCTGAAGGGTATTATTACAAGTTGTGTATTTTTATTAAAATTAGCGAATCACTTCGTGGTCTGTTCGCGTTAACAAATCAGGATGATTATTTTTACTCCGGCGACGATTAGTCAGTATGCTCGTGACCATCCAGACGTTCATGATGAATTGCTGCGCTGGATGCGAATTGCAGAAGCGGCCGACTGGTCGTCGTTAGCTGACATCAGGCAGGATTTCAATACTGTTGATTACGT
>JAYTAC010000338.1:0-1508 GCA_043737755.1 Spirosoma sp. | reverse complement strand
TTCTCGAGGTAAACCAGACGGGTGATTCCTCCCCGAACCCCAATCCTGACGCGGGCACTGCCAGCATCGGACGAACCGGGCTGTTTGGTTCCGGCAACGGATTCAGTTCCGGCAACGGACACCGGCCGGGCGGGTTCAGCAGCGGGGACAGGGCGGCTGACCTGGCGTTGGGCGGGCGTGGCCGGAGCAGACGAACCGGGCTTTTTGTTGTAGCCGTGATACTGGTCGTACAATGCCTGCCGACGGTTGGGCGACGCCGTGGTCGATGATGCCGACGTAGTAGCGGGTCGTGCCGCCGGGCGGGTCGTTGCTGAAGTGGCCGTGGTGCTGGTGGGAATAGTAGTCGATTGGTTGGTCGTGGTGGCGGTTGATGGCGCAGTGGCGGGCCGGGTTTGCGACCGGGCAGTACCCGCAAAGAGCAGGCTGATTGCTAAGAGAGCAGGAAATGAGTTCATGGTTTGCCGGAAAGCGATGCGTTGACGGATTCATCGGTAATGTACTAAATACCGTAACACGAATGAGGAAACGGTCACGCAAGGCGCGGGCGCAGCAAACATTTGAGTCCGCTGAGGGGTTGCTAAAATTCATACCGCACGGTTATTTTCGCCACAACCCATGAAAACGGAACACCAGCGCACAGCCCTCATCACGGGAGCCAATAAAGGAATTGGCAAAGAAATTGCCCGGCAGCTGGCCCGGCGCGGCTTCGCCGTGTTCATTGGTGCCCGCGACATGGTCAAAGGACGCGAAGCCGCCGAAGAACTGTGCCGCGAAGGCCACGAAGCGACGTTTATCCAACTCGACGTAACGGACCCCGTCAGCGTCAAAAATGCCACGGGTACATTCTCGCAGAAAGCCAGCCACCTCGACGTGCTGGTCAACAACGCGGCCGCTCTGGGCGATCACGGCGAAGATATTGTCAAGCTGAACGCTGAAATGCTGGATCGGACGCTAAAAACCAACGTGAACGGCCCGATTTTAGTGACGCAGGATTTTCTGCCGTATCTGGAAAAGTCACCCAACGGCGGACGCATCATCAACGTGTCGAGCGGGGCGGGTTCGCTGAGCCGTATGGGAACGTATGCACCCGCCTACAGCATCTCCAAAACGGCCCTGAATGCCGTAACAAAGCAGTTTGCGGGTGCGTTGCAGGCCCAAAATATCGCCGTTAACTGCGTGGACCCCGGCTGGGTTCGTACCGACATGGGCGGGGCCAACGCTAATCGTTCGGTGGAGGAAGGTGCCGATACCGTCGTGTGGTTGGCGACCGATGCGCCCCAAACCGAAACCGGCAAATTCTGGCACGACCGGCGGGAGACGGACTGGTAGAGTAGCCTAAAGTTGCAAAAGTCGCAAGTCGTTGACGCATGAGTGTTGCTTTCGCGTCAGCGACTTGCGACTTTTGACTTTACGGTTTTCGACTATTACGACTTTCTTCCATGAACCACCAACGCCTTATTCTGTCCAGTCCGCTGCTGGAGATTGTGGTGAGCCGATTAGCGCAGGAA
>JAYTAC010000337.1:0-9697 GCA_043737755.1 Spirosoma sp. | reverse complement strand
TGATGGAGATGATCCCCAGCAGTTCACCTTTGTTCATCACGGGCAGGTGGCGGATGTGCTTGTCGGACATGATGACCATGCAGTCCTCAAGGCGCTGGTCCGGCTCAATGGTGATGACCTGGGCCGTCATTACCTCGCGGATGAGCGTATCGCCCGAACTGCGGTCCTTGAGAATGACTTTGCGGGCGTAATCGCGCTCCGAAAAAATCCCCGTCAGTTGACCGTCGTCAACAACCAGCACGGCCCCGATGTTCTTGTCAGCCATCAGTTTAAGAGCGTCCAGCACGGTTTGACCCGACGAAACGGTGTACAGTGCATTGATGACTTTTCCCTGAAGTACCTGGCTTATTTTCATGACTTTAACGGGTTTAGTGGCCGGTGAAAGTACTCAAAAATAGGCAAAGGAAAAAAGCAGCCGTCAGAAAAGAGCAAACACCAATCAAGCAGTCAGCGGCTGATTTCGTCTTGATTTGGGCTTTCCCATTTCCTCATTTTTTCGTAGATTAGATGCATGAACGAAACCCAGACGGCGGCCGAATTATTGGCCAAACGTTTCCCCTACAAGCCCACATCCGGCCAGTTGCAGTTTTTCGACCAGATTGGTACGTTCATCACGCCCAACGAGGTTGAACGCTACCGCGACTGCTTTTTGCTGCGGGGCTACGCCGGTACGGGCAAAACCACCCTCGTCGGTACGCTCATTAACGTGCTTCCCCGCTTTGGCTATAAATCGGTGCTGCTGGCTCCCACCGGGCGGGCGGCCAAGGTGATGTCCAACTACGCCAAGAAGCCCGCCCAAACCATCCACCGCAAAATATACCGGCAGGTGGCCGACCCCGGCTCGGGAACGCTGGCCTTCGACCGGCAGAAAAACTACCACGAAGACACGCTCTTTATCGTCGATGAAGCCTCCATGATCTCCGACGAAGCCGACTTTGGCGGTAAAGGACTGCTGACCGATCTGATTGATTTTGTATTCGAGAACAAGGGCAACAAACTGCTGTTGGTGGGCGATACGGCGCAGTTGCCGCCCGTTGGCCGCGAGCTAAGCCCCGCCCTCGACCGGGGATTTCTGACCAGTTCGTTCGACATGACCGTTTTTGAGCAGGAACTCACCGAAGTCATGCGGCAGGACGAGGAATCGGGCATTCTCTACAACGCCACCGGCCTGCGAATGCTGCTCGACGGGGTGGCTGATCCCACGCCCAAATCCGTTGGGTTCGACGCGTTGCTAAACGACAACAGCCAGGTCTCCGTGGCCAACCCTCCCGATATCCGACTGAATATCAAGTCGTTTCGGGATATTTTCAAGATGCCGATGACCAAATTGGAAGACGGCATTCAGTACGCCTACAACAAATACGGCCGGGAGAACACCGTCATTTTGTGCCGGTCCAACAAGACGGCGGTACAGTATAACCAGTTCATCCGGCGCATGATTGACCAGTGCGAGGAAGAACTCGACGCGGGCGACATGCTGATGATCGCCCGCAACAACTACACCGTGCTGGAAGAAGATTCTCCGGCGGGTTTTTTAGCCAACGGTGAGTTTGCGGAGGTACTCAAAATTCGTCACAAAGAGGAGATACACGGCTTCCGGTTCGCCACGGTGACGCTGCGCTTAGTCGATTACGAGGAACAGCCCGATTTCGACGCCAAAATCATGCTCGACACGCTCCACACGCCAACGCCGTCGCTGTCGTCGGACCAGTACCGGGCGTTGTACGAGAGTGTGGCGAAAGATTATTTCTACATCAAAAGCAAAAAAGAGCGGTCAGAAGCCGTCCGGCGCGACCCGTATTTGAACGCACTTCAGGTGAAGTTCGCTTATGCCCTCACCTGCCACAAAGCCCAGGGCGGGCAGTGGAGCGCGGTGTTCATCGACCAGGGCTTTCTGCCCGACGGCCAGGTGAACAACGAGTTTGTGCGGTGGTTGTATACGGCAATGACCCGCGCTACGGACGAAGCCTTTCTGATGAATTTCAACCCGCAGTTTTTTGAGTGAATCAAAAACCTCACCCACTCCGGTTATGTCAACCGACTATATTTTCGTTATGTCAATCGACTGGATCACGAGTGCCTGTATCGGCGTTGGATTGGCCGCCTGCTGCGGCTTCCGGGTGTTTGTACCATTACTCATTGCGGCCGGGGCCACCAAGCTGGGTCTCATCGGCACCATGAGCGGTTTCGAATGGCTCAGCGGCTGGCCCGCCCTATTGGGTTTGTCAGTGGCGACGGTTTTTGAACTTGGCGCGTATTATATCCCCTGGCTCGACAATGCCTTAGATACCATTGCCACGCCCCTGTCCATTGCGGCCGGTACGCTGCTCAGCACGTCGTTTCTTGATATCGACACGCCGATTCTACAGTGGGGACTAGGCCTGATGCTGGGCGGTGGGCCAGCAGGAATCGTGCAGGCGGGAACGAGTTTGCTCCGGCTTGGCTCCACAGCCACAACGGGCGGGCTGGGAAATCCGGCTGTAGCCACGGGGGAGAATGTTGCGTCGATAGGTCTGTCCGTCCTGACCGTGCTGTTGCCATTAGTGGCCGTAATCATCGTTGGCGTGGTGGTCGTTTTTATTATCAGCCAGTTAGCAGCCAAACGAAAAGTGTGGTTCACAAAAAGAACCTGATTCGTTCAGATAAACCAAAAACCGGACCTGCGCCCGGCTTTTGGTTTATTTTGTCGCATGACGGCCTACAGACTCGCCACGGTTCGCTTCACAAACGCGGTCAGGTCAGCACCCGTCAGCATGTTCTGCGCCAGCAGCGCGAGGTCATACGTTTGCTTCACGAGTGCTTTTTGGACAGTCTCGTCGGTTTCGGTCAGCAGGCGATTTATTAACGGGTGGTTGGCGTTGACGGCCACGTTGACCGGCATCGGGAAGTTACCGTAAAATGACTGCTCGCCCGACATGGCCGACATGTCCTTCATCCGGCGCATAAACTCCGGCTGCGTAATCGTTACGGGCATCTCATCGGCAGGTTGCGCTACCACACTGACATTCAGCATTTTACTATCGAGCACCGCATCGAACAACGTCTTCAGTTTGGCCTGATCGTCAGTCGACATGACGCTTTCGTTGTTGATGCCTTTGTCGATCAGTTTGTCGAGTGTGTCGGCGTCGACGCGCTGAAAATGGACTTTCTCCATCTTCTGTTCCAGCGCGTTGACAAAATGGGAGTCGATGACGTTGTCGAGCAGCAGCACATCGTAGCCCCGCCGAATGGCCGATTCCACGTAAGCATCCTGTTGCTTGCGGTCGGTGGTGTAGAGCAGCACCAGCGTGTCGTTTTTGTCGGTCTGATTGGCCTGGATTTTTTCACGGTATTCGTTCAGCGTGGCGTAGGCAGGGGTCGTCTCTCCGACCTCCGTGCTTTTGAGCAGCACAAAATTTTTGGCCCGTTCCCAGAACTTCTCATCGCTCAGAATGCCGTATTTGATGAATAGCCCAATATCATCGAACTTCTCCTCGAAGCCTTTGCGGTCGGCGTTGAAAAGGTCGGCGAGTTTGTCGGCGACTTTGCGGGTGATGTAGCCGTTGATTTTCTTGACGCTGCTGTCGGCCTGCAAAAAACTCCGCGACACGTTCAGCGGAATGTCCGGCGAGTCGATGACGCCGTGGAGCATCATCAAAAAGTCGGGCACAACGTCTTTCACCTCGTCGGTGATGAACACTTGCCGACTGTAGAGCTGAATTTTCTCGCGCTGGAACCGCAGTTCGTTTTTGATGCGCGGGAAGTACAGAATACCCGTCAGGTTGAACGGATAATCGACGTTGAGGTGAATCCAGAACAGCGGCTCCTCTCCCATCGGATACAATTCGCGGTAAAACGTTTTGTAATCCTCGTCGGTCAGGTCGGCGGGTGATTTGGTCCAGATAGGCGTCGTGTTGTTCACCGTCTCTCCGTCGAACTCAACCGGCGTAGGCAGAAAGCGGGCGTACTTATCGAGGATGCTCCGCAGCCGGGATTTGTCTAAAAACTCCTCCGAATCGGGCGCGATGTGCAGGATGATGTCGGTGCCGCGTTCGGGCCGGTCGGCGGTGGTGAGTTCGTATTCTGTTGAGCCATCGCATACCCAACGGGCTGCTTCGGCCCCGTCGCGATACGATTTCGTGACGATTTCAACCTCCCCGGCAACCATGAACGCCGAGTAGAAGCCAAGCCCAAAGTGACCGATGATAGTGCCTTTGTCATCCGTCTTGTCTTTGTACTTCTCTAAGAAGTCCGACGCGCCGGAGAACGCAATCTGGTTGATGTACTTCTTGATCTCCTCGGCCGTCATGCCGATGCCATTGTCGCTGACGGTGATTGTTTTGGCTTCCTCATCGAGCGAGATCGTCACTTTCAAATCACCCAGTTCACCACCAAATTCGCCGAATGATGACAACTGACGTAGTTTTTGCGTCGCATCAACCGCATTCGAGACTAATTCGCGCAGGAAAATCTCATGGTCGGAATAGAGAAATTTCTTAATGATCGGGAAGATATTCTCGGTATGAATCGAGATTTTGCCTCTCGTGGCACCATCTTTTTCGTTCTGTAGGGTTTCCATACTATGTTTTCAGTGATGAGGTTACTGCTATCCGGGCGGGCGTCAAATCCTGTTCCAACAGGGGCGTGGCTGACAGATTGACAGAGGTTTTAATAACGCAAGTGAATTACAACGCTTCTCAACTAACGAGAGTCATGTATTGAAAAAGATAACAATGAAGCCTTTCGTATTCACATTATTAGTAACCCTACTGAGTTGCCGTTCAGGACCAGAAGCCTTAACTGGTCCTGAACGAACTGAACTTGCTTATCTTCACGATACCAGTCAGTTTGCCGACGGTTGTGAACCCTACGTAGAGATTGACACGGGCAACGCATCCGTGTTCGGCACCCAGTATAAGCCGACTCCGGCTTCTTTACCTGTGTTTCAACGGGCGTTTAAAGACTTAGTCGGTAGCCAGCCTTACTCAAGTCGGGTCGCCGTTAGAATCCAGTTTGTTGAGACTACCAGACAAGTCGTGGTCCAATGCGGTTGGGTAAGCCCTACGGTAAGTGAAATCAAAGTTTTGGCGATCATCAGGCGTTGAACTCAGCCAGACGCTTGGTAAGACCTGCTTGCTACGCCAACTTATGACTACGCCCTCCTACACCGACATTACCCTTCCCGAACTCGAAATCCTGCGTCAGCAATCCGGTACAGCCGTTGTTGACGTGCGCGATGAGTGGGAGTTTGATGAGTTCAACATCGGCGGGCTAAACGTGCCCCTGCCCGATCTTCGTGCCCGAAAAGCCGAACTCCTCCCCTATGATTCACTGATTGTGATTTGCACCAACGGTGCCCGCAGCCGCGTGGCGGCCAAAGACCTGCTGCGCCAGCCGGAGTTTCAGCACAAAACGATCTACCATCTCCACGGGGGTATCATCGAAGCCGAAGACTGACTACGTCACGATGGTGAAGCCCGGTTTTGCCGCTTCCTTTTCAACGTGCGGCAGGTCGATCTGTAAAATATCGTGCGCATTCACCCGGATCAACTGAGCCAACTGACTCAGGGGTAAGTCGTTTCGCTCCATACCAAACGGCTCCTCAATCTCCTCCCCAATCGATTCCAGCCCAACCAGGATATACGACGTGAGCATAACCGCCGGGATGGTCAGATAACCGTAAACCTCGATTACGGTGAAGGGCAGAATGCCGACGTAGAGCAGGATAAACAGCTTGATGAAGAGGTTGTACGAAAACGGGATTGGCGTACTCTTAATGCGTTCACAGATGCCGCAGACATCCATCAGCGACGTCAGGTATTGATTAACGTTGATGTGCTGAGACTCGGAAATCAAGTTCTGCCGGTACAGAATTTCGGTCTTTACCCAGAGTTGGTTCGATACGCCCGCCGGGACGTGGTCGAAATTGCTGAGGTCGCGCCGTTCGCCTTCCTCCGTTTCGTCTAATTCGTCTAAGCCGGGCAGATCGCGCAGGTGGTTTTTGAGGGCAAACGGAAAGTTGGAAATCGTTTTGGCGAAGAACACCCGATTGTCCATATCCTCCCGGTCGAGGATGGCATTAAAAAATATGGATAGGTTTCGGCAATTATTTACCAGTGCGCCCCAGGCAATGCGCCCCTCGTAGAAACGGTCGTAAGCCGTGTTGGTACGAAAAATCAGCAGCAGGCTCAGCAAGATTCCCATCGCCTGCAAGAATGAACTGGGGGTATCTTTAATTCGTAGATCGACGTAGTTCAGTTCCGCCACCGTGATCACGGTTACATATATTCCCACCAGCAGTACGCGCTTTATTAACCCTTTGGCAGTAGGCCCGGTGTGAAAATGCCATATTGCGGGCAACCAGTCTTTGCTTTTGTAAACAATCATGTGGTGTGCGCTCGGGTTGTGCAGCGTCAGGCTACACAACCCGCTGATTGGCTAAACGGTTATGGTCCCGGCAAACACCCGCTGAGCAGGGCCAATCAAGTAGATGTTGCTGAAATGAGAGTTGCCACCGTCAGTTGGCGGATTGAACGACACGCGCAGGTTACCGCCCATAGTCTGAATAAACACCGGGTCGGGCATGGCCAACTGCTGATGCGCCACCAATGCCACCGCCGTAACGCCCGTGCCACATGAGTACGTCTCGTCCTCAACGCCCCGCTCATACGTTCTGACCAGCAGCGTGTTTTCATCTAGTACCTGCACGAAGTTGACGTTGGTGCCCCCCGGAAAAATTGCATCGTAACGAATAGCGCGTCCTTCAGCCACCACATCCAGCGACTCCAGATTATCGACAAAGCGCACCACGTGGGGCGACCCCGTGTCCAGAAACATCAGGCCATTGCGCTGCCCGATACCGGCCACGTCGCTCATTTGCAGAAAAATGTCTTCTTCGCAGACTACCGCGACGTGCTCCCCATCGACCGCCCGAAAACGCGTCTCGCTCTCGAACAGACCGAGGTCGTGCGCAAACCGGGCAATGCACCGCCCACCGTTGCCACACATGCTTCCCTCGGCTCCGTCGGCGTTGAAATATACCATCCGAAAGTCATGGTCGGGATCGTTCTGAAGCAGAATGAGCCCGTCGGCCCCGATGCCAAACCGCCGATGGCACAACCGTTCGACGAGTGCCTGATTCGCGTGAGGGAACGTGCCTTCCCGGTCGTCGATCATGACGAAGTCGTTGCCGGTGCCCTGGTATTTTGAGAAGTTGATTGTCATGGTCTGACGGTTGCCAATAAAAAAAGCCGTCCACTACAGACAGCTTTCAGTAACCCATACGAACTACGTCTTTACGCTGCCGCAGAGACCTTTGCCTTACGCTCTTTAACCCGGGCCGATTTGCCCTGACGACCGCGCAGGTAGAACAACCGTGCCCGGCGTACTTTACCCATGCGAACGATATCAATTTTGTCGATATTGGGCGACAGAACCGGGAAAATTCGCTCCACGCCAACGCCATTCGATATTTTACGGACGGTGAACGTTTCGCCACCGCTGTTTGGGTTCCGGCGCTGAATAACCGTGCCGGTGAAAATCTGAATGCGCTCTTTGTTGCCTTCCCGAATTTTGACGTGCACGTTGACCGTATCGCCCGACCGGAAAGCAGGCAAGTCGGCGCGTCGCTGCGCGTTGTCTGCCTCTACTAATTTGATTAACTCGCTCATGACTGTGTATAAATCGCCAGATAACTATTTGCGAAATGGTCCGCAAAGGTAGTGATCTTTCGGCAGGCAGAAAATACTTTTGCAGAATTTCCCCTTCCCATCACCGGCCAATCCATGAAAATACTGAACGTCGACCAGACTCGTGCGCTCGATCAATCGACCATCAAAAGCGAACCCATTGCGCCACTCAACCTTATGGAGCGGGCGGCTCTGACCTTCGTCGACTGGTACATAGACCGGTTTTCGGCCACCACGCCCACCAAAATTTTCTGCGGTCTGGGCAACAACGGGGGCGACGGAATGGCCATTGCCCGGCTGCTGCTCGAACGCGACTACCCGGTGGAAGTCCACGTGGTGCGCTATGCCCCCCGCGAATCGGACGACCTGATGCACAACCACCGGCGGCTCAAATTGGTACTGGAGACGATCAATTACATCGAGTTCTCGAAAGACATCCCGGCAGTCCGGCACCACGACGTCATCATCGACGCCATTCTGGGGTCGGGTTTGTCGCGTCCGGCCGAAGGCATCATCAAAAGCACCATCGAAGCCATCAACCGCGCCCCCGCCACAGTGGTGTCGGTCGATATTGCCAGTGGGTTGTATGCCGACCGGCCCAACGCCCCCGGCGACGTGATCATTGAGCCGAACTACACCGTCACGTTTCAGTTACCCAAGCTGGCGTTTATGATGCCCCGAAATGGCCGGTACGTGGGCGAGTGGCATACGCTGGACATCCGCCTGCACAAACGCTACATCGACCAGGCTCCTACGCCACACTACTTCACCCAGCCCGACGAAGCCCGGCTGCTGCTCCGTAAGCGCGACCGCTACGCGCACAAGGGTACATTCGGTCACGCGCTGCTGCTGGCGGGCAGCTACGGTAAAATCGGGGCGGCCGTGCTGGCGGCACGGGCCTGTCTGCGGTCAGGGGTGGGATTGCTAACGGTGCAGGTGCCGCGCTGCGGATACACGATACTGCAAACGGCCGTACCCGAAGCCATGTGCCTGCCCGATGGTCATCAGCACGTGCTCACGGGGGTCAGCGAGATCGGAAGTTTAGCACCAACTGATTACGAGGTAGTGGGAATCGGCCCCGGCATTGGCAAAGCACCCGAGACGCTGGCTATGCTTCGTGATCTGCTGCCGACGCTCAAAAAGCCGATGGTTGTGGATGCCGACGCGCTGAACCTGCTCGCCGAAAACCGTGACCTGCTCAAGCTGCTACCCCCGAACAGCATCCTGACGCCCCACCCCAAAGAGTTCGAGCGGCTCACGCAGCCCTGGGACGACGACTACCAAAAGCTAACCTTACTGCGCGAATTTGCCCGGACGCATCAAGTCGTGGTCGTTCTGAAAGGTGCCCATTCGGCCGTTGCTACCCCCGGTGGTGAAGTGCATTTCAACGCCACGGGCAATCCGGGTCTGAGCACCGGCGGCACCGGCGACGTGCTGACGGGTGTGTTGACGGCGTTGCTGGCACAAGGCTACGACCCGGTCGAAGCCGCCGTGCTGGGCGTGTTTGCCCACGGGTTGGCAGGTGACCGCGTAGCTGAACAACGCGGACCAGTTGGCATGACGGCTTCCGATGTGATAGATGCACTCCGGTGGGATTGATTTGTAGAAGTCAGGTGAAACCAGTGGGTATTGTTCGCCACACCATTACAGGTTTCAGGTGGAACGATTAGTGCACAGACAAACCACTCACGAAATACCCACGCACATGAGTTAGCCGTTGCGTCGGGTAGTTGTACGCGAACCACAGATTCCGGGCTTTTGCGCTGTTGCCGATAGTGATCCGGTCCCAAATTTGTACAGGCATCAGTGACTACGTATCTGCACACCATGGAACATACTGCTCAGCGGGATTGGCGGGTAACCCGGCCCCCGCGCAAAACCCGGTTCAACACCGATCAGACAACGGCTTTGGGTGGCCTGACGGTAGCCCTGTTTACGTACATTGTGTGTCATTTCATTTATCCGCTGATTGCCAAAGGATTGCTCTGGTAATCAGGTCAATAAGGACGGGAACGACGAATGCCATTACT